>JAPKMU010000001.1 GCA_026645745.1 Anaerolineae bacterium
GCCGTTTTCGCCCAGTACGCCGACAATCCGCCCGCCCGTCAAGGTGAGGCTGATGTCTCGATTGGCGTGGACGGCTCCAAAGCGTTTATCGATGTGTTCGAGTTGTATTTCCATGCTGCCGCGCAGACTGTTTAATATTCGCCATCAAATTAAGTCTATCCATAAAAAGTCGGGGCAAGCTCAAGCTTGCCCCGAATCTATCTTGAAGACGCGTTTTTACTCGCTCGCGCCGATCATGCCTTCCAGAAGCTGCGGCAGATACCACACATCCAGCGGCTCGACCAATTCACCTTCAGCGGCGAGTTCGGTGCCGTCCTGAAGATTCAGCGGTCCTTCCCAGAGCGCGAAGCTGTCCGGGATCATCGGGTTGGTCGCATATTCCGCAAGGAACGCGATGAATTCATCAAGCTGACCAGCGGCTTCTTCGCTCAAGCCAGTGCCGGGGAGGAAGCCAACTGCCGATGTATCCAGATTGTTGATGTCCGTCCAATCCGGCGCAATCCAGTCCCAGTGCGGTTCCCACGTGCCGTCAATCACCTGCTGCACGAGTGCCAACTGCGGACCCCAGTTGAAATACGGTACACCGAGGCAAATATCGCAATATCGCATGCGCCCGCAAAGTCATACGGTACGGCGAAAACGGCTTCACCGTTCGCGGCACGCTGACCCGCCACTTCGATTGCGTTTGGCGTGTCGATACCGCTGATCACGACATCTGCACCGCTGTCAAAGAAACGGTTCGCCTCTTCGGTTGGATCAAGTGTGACGCCGGGAATGTTGAACCAGAAGCCGATCCACGTCACCGTGAATTCGAGGTCTTCGGCACTGCCGCCCGCATAGTTCTCATAGCAGTAACGCGCGCCGAGATACGCTGAAGCGGCAAGGCGGCGGGTTTCCGCATTGATGAGCGGTCCAAGATAGCCAATGCTGCCTGTCTCGGTCGACAAACCAGCCGCGCATCCGGCGATCAGCTTGCCCCACTCCATCATGCCCATCGTATTGCCGACGTTTTCCGGAGCTTCACCCGTCAGGGCGTTATCGCCCGACGCATTAACAAATACGATTTCCGGGAAGGCTTCGGCGACGACATCTGTGTCTTCTTCAAAAGCATCCGACGTGGTGAAAATCATCTGAGCGCCCTGATCCACCATTTCCGTCACCACATCAAGCAGCGTGGTTTCCGGCGCATCCGCCGGGTTCAGGCTGGGGAAGAACACCATCCGTGAATTCGGGATCAATTCCTCGATGTAGAGTCCGGCTTCGTAATGCGCCTGACTCCACCCGCGATCATTTTCGGGACCGACCAGCACCATACCAAAAACGAATTCATCATCCTGCGCTGCTACCGGAATGACCGCTAACAAAACGACTGCCGCGAGAAAGGCAATACCGAACCAATGCTTCTTCATCATGCGTATGCTCTCCCTGCTGTGGGTAGAAAGGCAACGTGACGAGTTTAACAGGCTGTGAAGATTTTCCAAGTCATGGGTACGCCAAAGAATCAGCGCGCTGTTTGTGCAGTTCGATGAATGGCAAATTCTCGGCGGCGACTCTGAATGCGAACGCCGCCGAGAGCGGGTGACTCTAGTCTGTGCTTGTCCCCTTATCGGCGGCGGAAACCAACTGCTCCACCCGCAGTTGAATCCGACGGTCAATCTCATCGCGGCTCAAGGAGGATTGGCTGACCAGATCATCAAACTCACACTGATCCAGTTTCAAAACCTCGACGGCAGTGGAGGCGCGCACGGTCGCGGTGCGTTTTCCTCCGCGTCGCAGACCGATCTCACCAAAATACTGCCCCGCCCGCAGGTGATCGATCACCTTACCGCCGTTGTTTTCGTCGATCACATCCACTTCGCCTTGTGCAATGATGTAAAACATATCCGCAATATCGCCCTGCTTGACGATGGTTGCGCCCGCGTCAAAGACTTCGGATTCGACTTGATCGACCACACGATGAAGTTCTTCCGGGCTAAGAGTCGGCAGCGCTTGAGCAATATAACGTTCATACGTCATCGTCAGGCGGCGGCTGATTTCAGCGTCGATTTGCTCACGGCTCAAACCGCTGTCATGCACCAAATCCGCGAACTCCTGCCCATCCAGTTTCAGCACTTCGACATCCGTCACCGCGCGCACGGACGCCATGCGCTTCATCCCCTTGCGCAGCCCAACTTCTCCGAAGTACTGTCCGGCGCGCAGATTAGCAAGCAAATCACCGATTTCGCCTTTTTCGTTCTCTTTGTAAACCTCAACAATACCCTTGCTGATCACATAGAAACCGTCGGCTTCCCCGCCCTGCTTAACGATGATCGTTCCGGCGCGGTAGCGCTCGACATCAAGCCTACGCGAAACTTTCATCAAATCACGCCCATGCAGCCCCGGCAGCGCAAGTTCGAGATATTTGTCGTAGCCTTCGCGCAGCGCCAGCAGGAAAGCGATCCCTAATGCCGTAAATGTGACCATTGAATACAGAAATGAAAGGATCGGGCGCGTCGGCAGCATCGGATTCAGTGAGGGTGCGTAAGCGGCAAGCATCCCGTTTTGCGCCAGCAGTCCATATTTACCCGCGACATCGTAAAATCGCGCCAAAACGGGTTCTAACCCTACGGGGATCGCCGTCACGCTGTCCCCTTCGGCAACTGTTGCCCATAACTGCCGCGTTCCGGCGAAAACCGCATCTCCGTCAAACAGAAACGTATAGCTGATATAAAACGTCTCCAGCGTATGCAGGGCAAGCACGGCAAACGCGATCCACAGTGCAGCGCTGCGCGGAAAGCGCGCAAGCAAAATACCTGTACAAATCCAGCAGAACAAAATGAATAAGAAGCTGACAACTTCCATGCTCAATTGACCGAATACCCCGCATGGAGGCGCACCGATCACCTGAGAGCCGTTCGCGGCAATATACGGCGTACCATTCGCGTCAGGTGCGACCACCAGCGAAGCACTCAAACCGGTTGCCCCAACGGAAGCAGCACGAAATCCGGCAGCGACAGCGCGCGCCGCATTTTCTTCGCTGTCAACGGGTGGCGGGCAGGAAATGATAATCCCGTCCAAAGCGCGGGCAGCGGTGAACTGCCCGATATGCTCGCCAACACGAACGCTGACGATCAGGAGCAGCACGCCAAAGATCGCCAGCCAACCATAATGGCGTACCTTTTGGAGACTCTTAACGAACAGCAGCGGAATCCAAGGCAGAATGGCGAGCGCAACCACCATATAAAGCGGCTGACGGGCAAGGTTCAACCCGATCACAGCAATCAACGATGCGCCCGCAGTTCCCACCAGCACAGAATCGGGAATTTGTCGAATACGCGCGCTAAACGGAGCAGAACGATCAGCAGTCATAAGGCAGCCCCCTCCCAAATAGTCAGCTTGTTCGCTTACACCTACGTCGTTCGGCGTGCGCGCCGGACGGCAACCGCGCCAAACACAATCGTAATCACTGCCACAAAGATAATTCCGATCAGCAGTCCAGAGGATCGACTGCTCCAATCATCAACGGTCACAGGATGCCCTAGGGTTTCTTGGGCGGCGGCGACCTGTGCCATAACCAGCAGCGTGATCAGAATCACGGGCAGACGACAGCGGCGAAGTGGATCAAGCATACGTTTGCGCGCCTCTCAAAAATACGTGCAGACTTTAACCGAGTCTATAGAGGATCACCCACCTCGTGCAACGATTGAAAAAATCTCACAGGTGTTGACGAGTAGCGCGCCCCGAAGTATGTTACAATCGTTGGCATACGCGGCTCGTATATCGAACAGGTGATCCATGCCTGAAATCAGCCTGAGAGATTATCTCAACAAGCTGGAAAATGCGCTGTTTGCTGGCAGCGCGGATGAGGTGATTCATCACAGCCGCCACATCCTACAGTTTTACCCCAAAAATGTTGCCGCCTACCGCTACTTGGGGCGAGCACTTGTACACAACGCCCGCTGGGAAGAAGGCAGCGCGGCGCTGCGCCGTATTCTCAGCGTGATCCCGGACGATTACACCGCCCACCTCAGTCTGAGCGAGGCATACGACGGGTTAAAACGGGGGGACAGCGCGATTTGGC
This sequence comes from Anaerolineae bacterium, assembly GCA_026645745.1. Classification (GTDB taxonomy): domain Bacteria; phylum Chloroflexota; class Anaerolineae; order Aggregatilineales; family Phototrophicaceae; genus Flexifilum. The sequence goes on from JAPKMU010000001.1 coordinate 4,061, forward strand.
ATTTGGAGCGTGCTTTTGAGCAGCAGCCGAACAGCCGTGATCTGATCGAAGCGGTTCGTGCGATGTACCGGCGCTACCGTGCGGTTGAACCCAAAATCGGCTTGACCAGCGCCGCAGTCGCGCGCCAGCATTTGGCGAATCGCCGTTACGATCAGGCGATTGAAACGCTGCGCAGCGCCGTCTCCCGCGCACCAGATCGGGTTGACCTGAAGCTGTTACTCGCCCAAGTGCTTTGGGAAACGGGTGACAAAGTTGGCGGGGCAGAATCGGCGCTTGATGTGCTGGAAGTGCTGCCGGACTGCATGGAAGCCAACGTCATTTTGACACGCTTATGGCTTGGCGAGGGTCGCCCGTCCGACGCGCAGCGCTACCTCAGCCGCGTCGAATCCGTCGATCCGTATCGCGCGTTAGAAATCGCGCAAGGCGACTCGCCGGATGATGCGTTCAGGCTTGAGGAACTCGATTACCAGCGCTTCGCCAAGACCGAAGCCTCCAGCGCCCGACCTGACTGGCTGACCCAAATCACGCGCGACAGCGCCGCCTTTGCATCATCTGAATCCCCTAGTGCGACACCAAGCACTGAAAGCGATTGGAATCAGTGGTCGAGCGGAATGTTGAGTTCTGCCGCCGCGTCAACGCCTGACGATGAGCCAGCGCCGATCAGTTTCGGCTTGGACGAAGAAACTGAAGTCCCGAATTTTGATCAATTCGCCGTGCCGCCCGTCAGCGATGCTCAAACGCAAATGCCGCCCATCGCAGATGACCCGATGGCATGGCTGCGCGCGGCTGGTGTTGAAGTCCACGACGACGAAACCCCTGAAGAAATCAGCTTTGATGACGATGATTTTGGCGGATTCGATACTGCCAGCCCAACTGCGTGGATGCATGACGAGGACGAGGAAGCGATCCGTCTTGAGCCGACCGCGCCGGAATTTGGCAGCGATCCGATGTCATGGATGCGTGATGCAGCGTCGGGCATGATCGACGAATCGGATGTTCCGGCAGCCCCGCCTGATACGGATGGGTTTAGCTGGATCGCCGATGATGACATTGCGCTTCCGATCACTTCAGAGGAAAGCGACAATCCCGTTCAAGCCGATCTCAGTTGGATGCAAGACGAGAGCGGTGTTTTGAGCGACGCCTTCGCAATGGAGCAGTTGAGCGCCCCCGAACCCGCCGCTCCACCACCTCCTGAGCAGCAGTTTGATCAACTGTTCCCCGATTTGGACATGCTCACAACCTCGGTTGATGCAGAGGCAAGCGAGATCGAGGATGCTTCATTCAATTTTGAATTTGAATTCGAACCGGAAGAATCCGCCGAACAAGTCGAGCCTGCTCTCCCTGATTGGATGCGCACCAGTTCATTCGATGATGACGACGCGCAAGAAGAACCGGTGAGTGCCGACGAAGTTCCCGATTGGATGCGCGCCGCGAGTACAAGCGGTGTTTTTGATGAAGCGCGTGCCGAGCAAACCGACGCCGCACCTTCTCCGGAAGTGGTCGATAAACCGCGCACCGGGTTGACAGGACTGCTAAACAGCGCAAACTTGGACTGGTTGAACAAGTCCACTGAGCCGGAACCAGCGCCATCTGATGCTTGGATGGCGATGTTTGATGAGCAGCCGCCAAAATCTGATTCGGTCACTGATGCGCCCGGGTGGCTGCTTTCGATTGATGAAGAACAGACGACAGCACCCGCCTCCCAACCGCCATCGGCTGAAATGGAGTTCGATATGCCTTCTGATAAGGATTTCGATTGGATGCCCCAAGGCGAGGAACGCCCAGACGAGCAGCCCGAAGGTGAGACAGGTGAGTTATCCTTTGAGCCTGAATTTGCCTCTCCTGCCGAACCGCCTTCCACGTCCGAGGTGCCGGATTGGTTTTCGGCGATGGACAATGAACCGGGCGACAGCCAGCCTGAGCCTGAACCAGAACTCAAACCAGTAGGCAGTGCCCTTGAACCGGGTGATCTGCCAGACTGGTTAACAGATTTGGAAAGCGGCGAACGGCTTGACCGCGACGAAGCGCCCGCACAACCCGCCGAACCCGCTTCCTTCGATTGGACAAATGTCGAACCAACCGAAGCAGCAGCACCCACGTCTGCCGCCGCGCAGCCGATTGGAGATGATTTCTCTGCATGGCTGACGGGCATCAACGACGAATTCAAAGATGAAGCCGAAACGCTCGGCTTGAGCGAGGAACTTGCTGCGGCGAGTGACGAACGGGTTTGGGAAGTTGAGGACGAGGTCGAAGACCCTGATCTTTCTATGTTCGGCATCGACCCAGATGAAGTCGAACCCGCTTCAAGCGGATTCCCGGATTGGTTGAGCGAACTCAAGCCGGAGCCCCCTGCCCCAGAAATGGAAAATATCGAAGCGGATCCGCTCATGCCGGATACCAGCCTCGAAGTCACCGAGGATCTGCTGCCCATTGGATTGGGAGCGGTTGAGGAAGAAGCCGAGCCGTTCGACTCGCTAGAGCCTGCCGCCGAGTCCGATCTTTCATGGCTGAGTGCTGCCGTCATCGACGACGATGCGCAAGACCTCGAAGAAGCGTCAGAGGAGCCGGATGCCATTTTCGCCACAAGCGGCGAATGGACGACGGATGAACTTGCCGACAGTGTTCTCGATCTTGAGGATGAGTTCGAAGATGAGTTTGGCGATGAAGCCGAAGAACCCGTCGAAGCCGATCTCTCATTCTTGGAACTGGAACTGGAAGATGAGGCTGACGAGCTTGCGTTAGAATCAGACGCCGAACCTGAAACGACCGCCCTCCCCGACTGGCTAACGGATATGGATGCCGAAGCCGAACCAAAATCCGATACGCTCCCCGTCAAACCGGAGGATGGTGTACGCATTACCGAAGAACTGCTGCCGATTGGGATGGGCGCAATAGAACCCGATCCCAAACCGCTCGATGAACCAGAACCCGCCGACGAGCACGCCGACTATCGCACCATATCGGGCAGCAGCGAAGGTCATGAAGCCGATGTTGCGAAAGACTTCGGCGCGGTCGAGGGTGAACCCGATGATATCTATGCGCGTAACAGCGAATGGGCGACGGACGATCTCGCCGCCAGCGTCGGTCCACAAACGAGCGTAACCAATTATGATGAAACGCCGGTCATTGAAATTGAAGCGGAAGGCGGCGAAGCTGCCGATATGATCGGCGATGCGGAGGAAACGATGCCTGCTGAGGCAAATGTGCCAGATTGGTTGAATGCGATGGTTCCCGGCGTCGATGTCGATTATGATGTCGAAGAAGATGAACCCATCGAAAGAGAATTCGTCGAAGAACCCGCGCTGATTCAGCCCGACAGCTCAAGTGCTGCCGTGCTCACGGATGCGGACGAATTCCAATGGTTGACGGATATGGTCGATGAAGAAACCCGCGAAATCGTTCCCGAAGCACCGCCCGTGCTTCCCGAACTTCCCGGTGCAAGCGCGACCAGCAAGCCGCGTTTCGCCTTCACCCGCCGACCGGAGTGGCTGAAGTTCTCGAAGGCGCCCGCGTGGGCGAAGAAATCACCCGCGAACGAGAATCCGCCCGCCGCTGATTCACAGGACGATTTTCCTGATTGGATTGACGACGATCCTGATCGCAATAATGATCTACCCGAATGGTTGAAGTAAACTAAGCCGCGCGGCGCACACGGAGCAGCGGAAAGGGTCAAGAATGACAGACATCGAAATGCCCGATTTCGATAATATGTCGCAAGAGGAAATAATGCGGTGGATGGAGTCGCTTGCCAAGAAACAGGGCGCGACTGAAGGATTAACCACCGCCGCTGACATGGAAATCCCCGACATTGATCCGAATTCAGTCGTGATCGATGAGCCGGGTTATGTTCCGTCGGAGAAATTCAAATCCTCCTCCACCAAAACGGCGGAAACCGCAGCGGCAAAACCTGAAGCGCCTGCCGCCCCGCCGCCTGCGCCAAAACCCGAACCGCAGCGCCCGCCGGCTGCCGTCGCGCCGCCTCCGCCCGAAGCACCTGCTCCGCCGCCCGTAACCAGTGGTACACCGCCGCGTGGTACAGGGGAGCGGATTTCGCTGCCGACGGATCGCCCAGAATCGCGCCCCGGCGTGCAGCGCCCCGCCGCGAGTGTTCAACCGCCGCCCCGTGTCGAACCTAAACCTGCCGCTGTGCCGGATACGCCGCCTTGGGATACAGATGATCGTCCCGCCCAAGCGCCGCCGCCCGCACCACCGCGCCCTGCTGCTGCGAAGCACGAAGCGCCTGTTGTACCGCCCGCGCCCACGCCTGAACCTGCTGCCGAGGGCGATCTCGCGTGGCTGGAGAGCCTTGCCGCTGGCTTAGGCGGCGAAAGCCTTGACCTCGATCTCTCGTCACTGGGCGAAACTGCCGCGCAAGACACCAGCGGCGCTGATGCGTGGCTCTCAAGTTTGGTTGCCAGCGGCGGCGAGCCTGAACCCGCACCGCCTATAGCTGCCGCGCCTCCGCCTCAAGCGTCTGCTCGTCCAGCGTATGAAGAACCAACATCGTGGTTGGATGCACTGGCGTCAGGTGAAGACTCTGAGCCGATTGGTGTTCAAGCACAGGATGATCTTACCCCTGCCGCATTACCGGAGACTTCCGGCGTTGATGCGGTAGATTGGCTCGATGCACTCGCCGCATCAGGCGAACTCGGTGAACCGGCAACCGCCGGAGCAGATGATGAAGAATTGGCTGATCCCCAAGCGCTTGGCGAGATTGAAACCGCTATCCGCGAGGGACGTGTTTCGGCTGATCAGATGCAGCGCTGGTTAAATGAGCAAAGCGAAATTCTCAGCCATCAGCCTGAGATCAGTCTCGATGATTTTATCGACCCAGACGCGCCGCCTGTACCCGCCGACATCCCCGATTGGCTGTTGGAATCGCAACCAACGGATACCGACGAAGCGACTACCGGAACGCCTGCGCTTCTCGAATCCCTATTCGATGCGCCAGCCGCGTCAGCCACATCCGAAATGCCGGAATGGCTGCAAGCACCGATCACTTCTGAACATCCCTCCGTCGATTTTGACGATATTTTCGCGGACGCAGGATCGGAGAGTGAACCACTCGAAGACCTGAGCAGTGTTGAGCCGGCTTTTGAAGTCGAAATTGATCCGACTGACTCGTGGGCAGAAGCCTTCGATATGGAGCAGGATCAAGGATTGGGCAGTCCGCAAGACGAACCCGAATGGTACACACGCAACGTCACCGACCCGGCGAGGATCGCCGCTGTAGATGCGCTGGCAAGTGGTACGGGAACGCTGCGTGACGCCTCGCTGCCCGCCGAAGAAGATTTGCAGCAGGGTCAGGAAACCGATGTTCCGGCATGGATGACCGCCGAAGTTGCTGCCGCGCCCGTCGAAACACCCGAAGATGCTCCGGTCATCATGGGCGATGTCCCCGACTGGCTGCGCGAAACCATCGATACGCCGACCGAATCGGACATGCCAGAATGGCTGATCGAAACCGGGCAGTATGAAGACCTCGCCTCAATCGTCGAAGACGAGCCTATTGGCGAACTGGAACTGATGCCCGAACCTTCCGCGCCGCCAGCCCCGCCGCCTGTCCGTCCTACGCCAATGCCTGCTGCGCCGCCTGTTGAGCTTTCCGGCGATGTGATGACCTCGCTCGCGCAAGCGCGTGAACTCAGCCGCGCGAACAACCTTGCAGACGGCTTACGCATCTACGAAGCGCTGATCCGCAAAAACGCCGCGCTTGATGATGTCGTCGGCGATCTGGAAGGTTTGAAGCGTATCTATCGCAGTGACCCGGCGGTGTACCGCGTGCTTGGGGACGGTTTGATGCGTCAAGGCAAACTTCAGCAAGCGCTTGACACTTACCGGGACGCGTTGAGCCAACTATAATCTCTCTCATCATCAACCACGAGGGGCGCACACAAATGCGCCTCTCTTGCTGAATAACATCACAGGAGTAGTTGACGTGGAAAGAACGCTCATCATCATCAAGCCGGACGCTGTCCAGCGTGGATTGATCGGTCAGATCATCACCCGGTTCGAACAGCGCGGCTTGCGCGTGATTGGGATGAAACTGATTCATGTGACCCGTGAATTGGCGGAAAAGCATTACGCCGTCCACAAGGAACGTCCGTTTTTCGCCAAGTTGGTCGATTACATCACGTCCTCGCCCGTGATCGTGATGGCGCTCGAAGGACCGGAAGCGATCAAAGCTGCGCGCACGACCATCGGATCGACCAAGCCATTTGAAGCCGCCGCCGGAACAATTCGCGGTGATTTCGCGCTCACGGTGGATTACAACCTCGTGCACGGTTCAGACAGCCCGGAAAACGGCGTCATCGAAGTGGCGAACTTCTTCACCGATGCCGAACTGCTCCCCGGTTGGGAACGTTCGACCGATAAGTGGATTAGCTAAACAGCGGGGAATTTTCTGCACTGTAGGGGCGCGAACCGCCCCTACAGGATTGGGACAGCGTTACTGAATACTGACCAGTGGTTTCGACTGCTTCGCCCAGAAGCCTTCCAAGTCATAGTAGCGGCGGCGCTCCTCATCAAAAATATGCACCACGACCGCACCGTAGTCCATCAGAATCCACCCACTCGTCTGCTCACCTTCAACACCTGTCGGCAGCAACCCGAACTTGGTCTTGATCATCTCACGCACGTTTTCCGCAAGCGCCTTGATCTGGCGTTCGCTCGTACCGGTGCACAAGACGAAAAAATCTGCGATCACCGTATTCGGGCGCAGATCGAGCAGGAGAATGTTTTCAGCTTTCTTGTCCTCCAGCGCGTTGACGACTTCACGCGCAATTTCAAGGTAGTCCAGAACAGCACTCCTTCACATTTCTTTAAACGATCCGTAAATTCATTATAGCATAGGTCAGCGGTATTCCCCTCACGATCCGAGAGGCAATCTGATACAATCATCCTATGAGCGAACACGAAAACTACGAATTCATCGTTCCCGGCAGCGGCGAACGGCTCGATAAAATTCTCGTCACCCAGTTGGGCGAACGGCTTACCCGCTCGCAAATTCAGCAGTTGATCAAAGATGGACATGTCACGGTCAACGGCAAAGCGATCAAGCCGGGCGTCCGCTTAAAAGGCGGCGAGACGATCAAGCTGGAAATACCGCCTACCCCGCCGGATACGACCATTGTTCCAGAACCCATAGACCTCACCATTCTCTACGAAGACGAAGACTTGGCGGTGATCGACAAACCCGCCGGATTAATCGTACACCCCGGCGTTGGCAGCGAAGGCAGTACGCTCGTGCATGCCATTCTTGCCCGCTACCCCGAAATCGCGGACATTCCAATTGCCCCCAAACGCCGGGGGATTGTTCATCGCTTGGACAAGGATACCAGCGGCGTAATTTTGATCGCCCGCAATGCGACTGCTATGCACCGCTTGATGAAGCAGTTCGCCGAGCGGACAGTCGAAAAATACTACCTAACGCTGGTCGAACGCCCACCCAAGACCTCGACGGGACGCATCGATGCGCCCATTGGACGCGACACCCGCGATAGGAAAAAGATGGCAGTCATGCGGGATGGTCGCCCTGCTGTTACCGAATTCGTTGTACTCGAAACCTTTGATGAAGGGCAAACGCTTGTACGTGTGCGGCTGCTCACCGGGCGCACCCATCAGATTCGTGCGCACATGGCGTACATCGGCGCACCTGTCGTCGGGGATCGTGTCTACGGCTATCGCAAGCAGCGCCTTTCGTTGAAGGGGCAGTTTCTCCACGCGCATACGCTGACCTTCACTCACCCGCGTACCGGTGAGCGGCTCACGTTTACATCCCCCCTACCGGGACGTTTGCAGCACGTATTGGATCAGCTCCGGCGCTAAATCCGCCGTTGGGGTTTATCCAATTGTGAGGTATAATTGAATCTGCGTTTTCTCCCAACTTCCACGTTTGATTTAAGGAATTTACATGCGCGAAGTAACCGTCGCCGTTGTGCAGATGAGACCTCGCTTGGGTGAAGCTGAGGAAAACCTCGTCAAAATGTCTGAGATGATCTCCAAGATCGCCTCTCAGCAAAAGGTTGACCTGATCGTATTCCCCGAACTGATTACCAGCGGCAATGAGTTGGGCTTGCGCTTCACCGAATTGGCGCAGCGTGTCCCCGGCGCTACTGTGAACTTGATCAGCCAGCGTGCCAACGAACACGGCGTGTATGTTGCGTTCGGCATGGTCACGAAAGAAAAAGTAGAATCCGTCCTCTACAACTCCGGTGTTGTTGTTGGACCTGAAGGCGAACTGCTGGATGTGTATAACAAAATCCATCTGCGCGGTGAAGAACGCATGGCATTCCGCGAAGGCTACCGGATGCCCGTTATTGAAACGGAAGTCGGCAACATCGGCTTAATGATCGGTTACGATCTCGCATTCCCAGAAGTTGCCCGCAGCCTCGTCCTTGATGGTGCTGAAATTTTGTGCTGTATCGCCAACTGGGAAGCCAGCCAGATCGACGAGTGGAAAACGTACATGCGCGCCCGCGCCTATGAAAACGCTGCCTTCGTCGTTGGTGCGAATCGCGTCGGCGAAGACGTGACGCTCACCTTTGGCGGCGAAAGCATGATTGTCGGACCGCGTGGGCAGATTTACGCTTCGCTGGCATCAGAAACCGACCCGGATACCGGTGCGCCGCTTGAAGGCTTCGCGGTCGCCCGTATTGACCTTGACGAAGTGCGCCGCAACCGCGAAGAATTCCAGTTCATCCAAAATCGCCAACCCACGATCTATAAACCGATCGTGCGCCGTTACTAACCCAAAAGGACAGGGCATACCCTGTCCTTTTTGATTCCCCCCTATTACTGGTGACCCTTCCAAGACCTTCTTTACAATTCCTCAAATCTTGTGCTATGCTTTGAACGTTCGTTTTGAATACCCTTTCAGGAGGCGTAACTGTATGAAAGCTCTTGCAGCCCTTGTTTATGCGAGTACGCCTGCTGCGCATTAAGCACTCCCCGCGTTAAAAACCAGCAGACGTACTTCATCATCCCTTGTTCGAGGTGATGACGTTGTCTGTTGATTCCTGTCTGGCGTTCCCCGCCTTCCGGTCAACTGGACAATCATGAGCCTCAGCCGAAATCGGATTTCGCGGCTGGCAGAGTGCTGCCAGCGTTCATGACTTGACATGACATGGATGGGAAACCCAACCTTGAATACGTTTGATCAAATCGATCACTACGACGAATACGACGAATACGAAGCGCAGTTCGACCCGATGCACAGCGACCGCAAAGCCCGCCGCCATCGCAAACCGAAAGCGCATCATCAACCCAAGAAACAGCAGCAGCAGGTGGTCACGGAGATCACCGAAGTACCGGAAAATGCCGCCACATTCACCACGACGTATCAACCTGCGCGCTTTGAAGAAGGCTGGCTGCTCGACTCCCTGCGTCCGTTCTATGATCGCGGCTTGATTACCGATGTGCTGGCGCGTGTAAAAGGTGGCAAAGAAGCCAATGTCTACCGCTGTCTTGCGCACCCCGCGACTGGCATGGAGTTTGCTGCCGCCAAAGTCTATCGCCCACGCATGTTCCGCAATTTGCGCAACGATAAGATGTACCGCGAAGGACGCGAAATCTTGGGGGGTGATGGCAAGGTCATCAAGAAGAACGATCACCGCGTCATGCGCGCAATTGGCAAGAAAACCGCGTTCGGTGAACAGGTCGCGCATACGTCATGGCTGATGTACGAATACAACACGCTGCAAACACTTTACGAGATCGGCGCGGCAGTGCCAAAACCGCTCTCCAGCGCTGAAAACGCGATCCTGATGGGCTACTGTGGTGATGATCGCATGGCAGCGCCGACGCTGAGCGAAATTTCGCTGAGCCACAACGAAGCGCGGCGGTTGTTTGCAGAAACGCTGCGCAATATCGAGTTGATGCTGTACCACGCCATGATTCACGGTGACTTGTCGGCGTATAACATCCTGTATTGGGAAGGCGAGATCACATTGATCGACTTTCCACAGGTGACAAACAGCCGGACAAACTCACACGCGCAGATGATTTTGCAGCGGGATATCACCCGCGTGTGCGAGTACTTCGCGGATCAAGGTGTGAACAGTGATCCACAGGGAATCGCTCGCCGCATGTGGAAGCAGCATGTCGAACTTGACGAAAAATTCCGCGAAGCTGACCTCTCGCGCATGCTTGAGCAAGACGACGAGGAATAGGCTCACCCAAAGGCGCAAAGATGACCAAGTCACTTTGCGCCTTCCCCTATTTTGTGCGTGTTCAATCCCACTGCTAAAATAACCTTCACAAATCCCACAACACACCGAGGCGCTTACGCTCATGCCGATTGATATTACACCGATTGAACTTGCAGCCGCGCAAATCCTGAATTTCATTCCTCAATTGATCATCGGATTGGTGATCTACATTTTCTTCTGGGTGTTCAGTATCATGTTCAGGCGCGTGGTCAAGCGTTACGGACGCATCACACGCCTTGATCCGGCAGTTTTGAATCTGCTGATGCAGGTGATCAATGCGATCATCCTGATCATCGGCGCGATCACTGCACTTGGCACGATTGGCTTAGACGTGACCGCGCTTGTTGCCGGGTTAGGTTTGACCAGCTTCGCGCTCGGCTTCGCTTTACAAGACATCCTCAGCAATGTGCTTTCCGGTGTGCTCCTGCTGATCTACCGTCCATTCCGGCTCGGCAACTATATCCGCGTGGGGGACAAAGAAGGGCATGTTGTCGGGATCGATCTGCGCTATACCACACTCCGAAATGAGTCCAACTTCATTTTGATCCCGAATCAGGCGCTTTTTAAAGAGGCGATCATCGTTACCTCGACGCCGCAGAGCATGCCGCCGCCCGCGCCGCGCCTACCTTAACCTTACGAATCGCACCGTCATGCAAACCGGAATCAAGCGCTTTACGATCTTCTTTTATCCCAAGTTATCCCAATATCCCACCCCCTTATTCACGCTCCTGAAAGGGTAGGGGGGACATTTGCGCTTCATAAGATGCGGATCATGACGGATCATTGTCGCGTGATCGTGATCACAATTGATCCCAAATCGTCACAGCAGGGAAGGGGGAACACATCTCAATGATCGGATCGATCAATTTGGGATAATTTTGGGATATGTGGGATTGCTGCCCCAACGACGCGAAAAATATGAGTCGATCCGTAACCAACACTCACCCGATGCGCAATCCAGTCTTCCCGTCGAAAAAGAGTAAGTTATCCGGCTTGATCGCACATTTGAGAATATCCCCCCGCCGCACATCCATATCTTCTGGAACGTGCATTCGCCAGCTTTCCCGGCTGCCCTCCATCTCCAAAAGCTGATGATGCTCCGCATACATCGGGGTGATCGTCCGCACAATCGCATTCTCGCCATCGGGATCAAGGATCACATCTTGTGCCCTCACCCCCAAGTTGACCGCCGCGCCTTCGTCGAGATCATGCCGGACTTCAAACCCGCCAAACGTCCGCCCAAACCATGCGTGACCCTGTACGCGCCCCACAAGGATATTGATCGGCGGCGTACCGATGAACTCAGCAACGAACTGCGAACGCGGCGACGTATACAACTGCTCAAACGTGCCAACCTGCATGATCTGTCCTTCGTTCATCACCGCGATTCGGTTCGCCAGCGCAATCGCCTCGTGCTGATCATGCGTCACATACACCGATGTGACGGGGAATTCGTTGAGCAGCCGACGCAGTTCGACCCGTGCTGTACCGCGCAGTTTCGCATCAATGTTGGAAAACGGCTCATCGAATAAGAACACACGCGGGTCACGCGCCAGCGCACGCGCCACAGCCACCCGCTGACGCTCCCCGCCGCTCAACTGACGCGGCATCCGGTCAAGCAGATCATCTAAGCCAAATCCGGTGATCTGCGCGATCCGTGCGACGCGCTCTGGCACTTCATATTCGCGTTTGCGCAGCCACAAGAAGAATCCCACTGACCGGCGCGCTTCCCAATGAGGCACAAGCGCCCCTTCTTGAAACACCATCCCAATGCCGCGATCCATCAGCGGAATCTCATTGAGCGGCAGATTATCATACAAAACTTCCCCGGAATCTGGCGGAATCAACCCGGCGATCAAGCGCAGCAGTGTACTCTTTCCACAGCCGGAGGGTCCCACAACCGCGAGAACCTCTCCATCGCCAATCTTGAGCGACACATCTTGTACGGCGACGATATTTCGTTCGCCTGTCTCGGAATGATGGACAAATCGCTTATTCACGCGATGAACAGTGATGGTGGACATAGCGCCTCTTGCGAACCCTGCGCCCCACGACTAGCATTAACGGGCATCTTGATTATATCCCGGACAAGCGACAGATGACCTTGATTGACCTCCGCAGCGATACCGTGACGCTGCCAACCCCGGCAATGCGTGAAGCGATGGCAAATGCCCCGGTGGGTGATGATGTGTATGGTGAAGACCCAACGGTAAACGCACTTCAAGAAGAAGCCGCCGCGATGCTCGGCAAAGAAGCGGGTCTTTTCGTGACCAGCGGCACACAGGGCAACCTCACTGCCGTCCTCGCGCACTGCGCACGCGGCGACGAGATGATCCTCGCCAAAAAATCGCACATCTTCCAATATGAAGTTGCCAGCGCAGCCGCATACGGCGGCGTACAGCCCAATACCCTTGACCTGAATCCTGACGGAACGATGTCACTGGATGAAATTCGCCGTGCCATCCGGGGAAACAATGCGCATTACCCGGTCACACGTTTGATTGCGCTCGAAAACACGCAGGGCGGCGCGTGGGGCGCTCCCCTCTCCGCCGATTACATCCGGCAGGTGAGCGCCATCGCAAAAGAACACAATCTCAAGCTTCACATCGACGGCGCGCGGTTGTTCAATGCGTCGGCGGCGCTCGGCACACCCGTCAACCAGCTTGCCGAACACGCCGACAGCGTGACGTTCTGCCTTTCAAAAGGCTTATCCGCTCCGGTCGGCTCGGTGCTAGTTGGCTCGAAAGAATTCATCGCCCGCGCCCACAAAATCCGCAAGAGCTTTGGCGGCGGCATGCGCCAAGCGGGAGTCATCGCGGCGGCAGGATTGATCGCGCTCCGCGAAATGTCGGGATGGGATCGACTGCGCGAAGATCATGACAATGCACGCATATTGGCAGAAGGAATCGCTGCACTTCCGTATATCGAAATCGATCTCAGCCGCGTGCGCACCAACATGATCTTCTTCTCACTCACCCCGGATGCGCCGATCAGCATCGAAGCGCTGTCGGCGGGCATGAAAGCGCACGGTGTCCTTGCAAATCCTTCCAGCGTGTTGGATCGGCAGATGCGTATGGTCACGCATTATTGGTTCAAGCGCGACTCGATTCCGGTTGTGCTTGACGTTATGCGCGCCGTGCTGACGGGTGTGCCGCTCACCGAAACGGTTGTGAAATAACGCACATGCAAGGACAGCCGCCCACACCACCTCCAGCCGACTACGATGACACCTTTGACGAGGCAGCGGATTTCGCGCCGCCAGTCGAAGACGAAGCATCCGAAAATGTCGTCGAATACCGCGCCGCTGGCAGCGATACCCTATTCGGCTACCTGATCGCAATGGCGCTGTGCATTGGGCTGACGCCGCTTATTCCCGGCAACGCTGATCTACGCCTCGTCTTGTCATGGGGAGCGCTGGCATTCTTTGGCGTACTCGCGTGGCTTCTCGGCAGCACCGCGCGCATTGGTGAAGAACAACCGGAAAATCTGCTGTGGGGCGTGATCTTTGGGTTGATCGTTGCCGCACCGATCTTCTTAATCGGCAGCGATACACTGGCAACAACCGTTCAGTTGATCTTCCGCACAGGGATCGAAGGCGCAGTCGTCTCACTGCCGCGCGGCGTTACACTCGCGATGCTGGTGTTCGTCATGCCATTGGGCGAAACGCTGTTCTTCCGGGGGATGATGCAGGTTAATCGCTCATTCTTATTCGTCGGCGGGCTGGCATCGCTGTGGTCAATGGCGCTGTTTTTCCCGGCGCTCGATGTCGGACGATTTCCGGCGGTTGCGGTCATCATCGGAGTCGCGCTGATGATGATCAATGTGGTCTACAGCTATGTCCGCCAGCGCAACGGACTCGCCGCCGCGTGGTTATGCCAGATCACGGTCAATCTTGTCGTGCTGTTCATCCCCACGTTGAGCATGTGAACTCAGCAACCGCATTGGGCGCGCAGACTGTCCAGCATCACTTGTGTGACGTGCTGCGTGCCTAATGCTGTGAATCCTCCGCGCCATCCATGCTCATCCGACCCACCTGTGGTCGCCAAGCCGAACTGATGCGCCAATGCCTCATAGTAAATCTGGTCTTCTGAGTTTATGCTCGGATGCCGCGTTTCGATGCCTTGCAATCCCATCTCAATCAGAATTTGCAGTTCGTCAGCAGTCAGGTGCTCACCATTCATCGTGAGCGGTGGATGCGCCAATACCGCGACCCCACCCGCCGAACGGATCGCGGCAATCGCTTCTTGAATGGGCACGCCAAAGCGTGATCCTGCCTCCAGTGCATTCTGAAACAATTCAGCGCCGCCCGCATAATCAGGAGCAAAGCCGCGCATTTGCAGCGCATGGATCACCGAAAGGTAGCTGATCGCGCGCGGATTTTGCGCTTCAACATCCACTATCGTCACATCGTAACCGTTCTGTTGAAGCCGCCCGCAAACGGATTCAACGCAGTGGCGAAGTCCCGCCGTATTTTTTGCCAGCATATGCTTAAGCGCGGGGTGATCGACATCGACGTAATAACCCAGAATGTCTGTTTCGATGGGGACGCGATCCCACTGCGTTGTGACCTCGACACCGGAGATCAGCGTGATGTGATGCAGCCGCGCGTGAGCTTCCGCCTCTGTTACGCCCGACACCGAATCATGATCGGTGAGCGCGAGCGTGGTGCATCCACGTTCAGCAGCGGCTTGCACGATCTGAGCCGGAGAAAAGCGTCCGTCTGAGAAATACGAATGGGTATGCAGATCGATCACCGGTCAGCCATTCCACAAATCCGATGTGTCTTCCAATCCGAGCAGATCGCTCATCAACAGCGCACCTTCGTTTGCTTTCGGAAGGCGGTTAATATAGCGCTCGGTCACTGCGACGTTGGAATGACGCAGCAGGCGGCTGATCTTATCAATCGGCACACCACTTTCGTTAAGCGCACCGGCAACCGAGCGGCGTAAGTCATGGGGTGCGACATGCCCGATTCCCGCCTTCTCTGCTGCCGCCCCAACAATCCGCCAGATACCATCATCGGAAAGCCCATAGCGGCTGACATGCCCGTTTTTCCACAAGCGGCGCACCAGCGGCGATTCAGGACTGGGTGCAAGTGAATCCGCTGCGACGACGGCGCGCCACGCATGAACCGCCTCGACAACCGGACGAGGCATATCCACATATGCCCCCTTTTTTCCTTTGCCATGCACCCGCAGCACGACACGATTATTTTGCAAACTCAGATCGCCCCACCGGGCTTGTGAGAGTTCGTCGCGCCGCAGTGCCATCGTACACAGCACCGTCATCACAACGCTGTTTCGCAGTCGCTGATTTTCCGTGACCGCCATTTGACGCGCCGCGTTCATAAGCAGGTGAAGCTGTTCGATAGATAACCAGCGCCCCGCGCGCTGTCCTTCTTCTGCTTTCGGCGGACTCACGCGGCTGAGGGCGGCGCTTTGCGTGTCATCCATCCACCCCGCCTCAGCGAGTAGATCAGCCAACGTCACAATCGCCGCCCGCGCTTGATCAAGCCCTTGCTTGCCATGTCCCTTCCGCTGAAGCATACCCAACCATGCGCGAAGCTGCGGGGCGGTCAAGATCGTGCGCAGTACCGGAACGGGCAGCAGCATCATCCGGCGATGGCGATCAATTCCAACGGTTGGCTTCATTTTTGCTGTGGTGACGAGATACTCATCCACCCATCGGAAATAAGCGCGCTCGGTATGGCGGCTGCTTGCTTTGCCGGGGAGCGCCATCGCAAAATTAAACACAAGCGCGTTAGGGTCGAAATCGGTGATCGCGTGCGTGTCATCCACAGCGATTAGGCTGTTTGGGGATGTGCGTTTTGTTGTCATACCGCGATTATATCGAAAAAAGTACGGGCTGATTCTGTCGAAATCAGCCCGCCAAGTTTATTAAAACCCTCGCCCAAGCTGACGCGAAGCCCGCTCCGTGATCTGCCGTGTTCGTTCCGGCGCAGGTGGCTGACGTGTCAACCCATTCAAAACGAAGGTCAGCACCACCCCGGCGATGAAGCCGCCAATATGGGCGAAGAACGCCACGCCTCCGCCGTATGCTGCTGCACCCAACGATGCAAACCCGTTGACCAACTGCAAAACAAACCACAAGCCTAAGACGATGATAGCCGGAACTTCTTGAAGCGACGACACACGCCCCAACGGAACAATCGCCAGCACCCGCGCTTGTGGGTAAAGGATCAAATAACTGCCCAACACCCCCGCGATTGCGCCCGAAGCACCAACCAGCGGGATTGTCGAATTCGGATCAATGATGATTTGCGCGAATGCCGCAACAAACCCGCTCACAAAATAGATCACCAGATACAGCGGAATGCCAAACCGATCCTCGACGTTATCCCCAAACAGGAACAAATACAGCATATTCCCCAGAATGTGATCCCACCCGCCATGAAAAAACATGCTGCGAATCACATCCAGAACTGTTTCTAGCGAAAACGGGTTCGCACTTGCAAGCGACGGTACAACCGATAAATCTTGAAACACCCGCGTCAACTGCGATTCAGAAAACGACAATTCCCAAAGAAACACCAACACGTTGATCCCGATCAATCCCCATGTCGCAATCGGGAGACGTCGAGTCGGGTTTATGTCTCGAACAGGGAGCATGAATGCAATCCTTTCGTGAGCCGCTCACTGAGGAGGAGTCTAGCACGAAAGCATACTGAGTGTATCCGCCACTGAGGGGAGAAATATATCCACCGGGGAGCGGGGCAGGATCACGCCCTGCCCCGTCAATTCAAGAACTAGCGCTGTTCCAGCGGAACCCAAGGCAAATCCATTGCACCGGTGTAGAGCACATCCGGACGCATCAACCGGTTCGCCGCCATCTGCTCCATGATGTGCGCCGTCCACCCTGCCATACGGCTCATCGCAAACAACGGGGTGAACATATCGACATCAAGGTTCAGCGTATACAAAACAATCGCGCTGAAGTAGTCCACGTTTGGATACAGGTTGCGTTCGATGAAATACGCGTCTGCACGCGCGAGATTTGCCAACTGATCGGCAATATCGAACCACTTGCCGTTGCCGCTGTTACGTGCCAGCACTTCGGCGCGTTCACGCAGAACTGCCGCGCGCGGATCGAGCGCTTTATAGATGCGGTGACCGATCCCCATTATCTTACGACCGCCCTCTTTCACGTTCGTCTTGAACCATGTTTCAACATTCGACGGTTCACCGATTTCCATGAACATGCGCATCGCTTCGGTGTTCGCGCCGCCGTGCAAGAAACCTTTGAGCGACCCAATTGCACTCACAATTGCGCTGTGCATATCCGACCCTGATGAGCAGGTTGCACGCGCAACAAACGTGCTGGCATTCATTCCGTGTTCGGTGAGCAGCACCATATAAGCGTTGACGGCGTTGACGGCGCTTTCTTCCGGTTCAGCACCCGTCAGCATAACCATGAAGTTCTGCGCCAGTGTGTAATCGCGGCGCGGGCTAATCGGATCAAGTCCCTTACGGATGCGAGGCCATGCTGCGCATAACGTCACCGTTTGCCCTGTTAAGCGAATCGCTTTGCGGCGGTTCGCATCCGGCTGATTGCTTTCGCTGTCTGAATCATAATGTGCGAGCATGGATACCGTCGTGCGCAGCACCGCCATCGGATCAGCCGTTGGCGGAAGGGTTTTCATCAGCGCAAGGATTTCGCTCGGTACTTCTGCTGCCGCCGCGATCTGCGAGCGGAGCGCTTCGAGTTCTTCACGGTTCGGAAGCCGACCCTCCCACAGCAGAAACACCACTTCTTCATACAAAGCGTGTTCGGCAAGGTCTTCGATTTTGTAACCGCTGTAGATCAGCTTACCTTCTGTCCCGTTGACGAGGCTGAGACGGGTTTCATCGATGACGACTCCATCCAATCCCTTGTAGATTTTGACATCCGTCATGTAGAGCGCTCCTTGCAAGCGAGAAAGTGAAAGTGTCCTAGCGCCGATTGCGGCAGGATAACCTGAGGAAGTGCATATTTATTTATGAGGTCAGAAGCCGCGATTAAAGAGTGTACCACAAAGGCATGAGAAGCGCGTGAGAGCCTTTACATCATGCACCTACAGAGGTAGTATCTCAGGAGGAGTTCAGGGAACATAGGCAGTTCGTTATTTTAATTGTGCCTCAATCTTAATCTGAATCTTCCTCAATACGTTTTTCACAAATTTCACGCAAACCTTTGTGCGAAACTTGTTCACGTTCCGTTATAGTCTATTAGTAAGCGAACCGCGCATTAATCACTCTGGAGGGGTTTGCAGCAATGCCCCACTATCATGTCTTTTTGAGTTATATAAACAAAGATACCGACATCATGTGGCGCGTCTATCAAGACCTGCGTCACGAAGAACTTACCGTTTGGATCGATCAGACCAATCTTGATCCCGGTACACTAGCGTGGGATCGCGCCATTGAAGAAGCTATCGTGAGCGCAGACTGTCTGGTTGTTCTGCTTTCACCCGCTGCCCGTAAATCCGAATGGGTGCGCGAAGAACTCCACTACGCCAAAACATTGGGCAAGCGTATTTATCCCCTGCTGGTTGCAGGTGAAGCCCATGACGCTATTCCATTTGGATTCTCGACCGCCCAATATATGGATGTGCGCGGTGAACGCTATGCTGCCGCTGTTCCGCGCTTGATCGAGACGATTTGCAAGCAGTCCGGTTTTGAAAGCCGAACCGCGCGCGAGAAGCGTCTGCACGCTGAAGAAGAAGCCCGCAAAGAACGTGAACGTCAGAAACACCAGATGCAAGAAATCCGCCAAAAAGTGCAGGCATTGGGTTTACAAGCGCGCATGGTCGAAGAACGCATCGGTCAAATATTACAGGACGAATCCCAGCTCAAAGCGCAGTTAGAATGGCTGGCGCTCCAGCGCGCAAAACTTCAAGAGGATTACCGGCTCGTCACCCGTCAAGAGCAGCATGCGAAAGAATATCTGCTCAGGTTGGCGGACGCGCTCGACCTATCCGATCCCGAAGCGCTCCAGCAAACGCACGAAGCGCCCGCTGTCTCCATAATGGATGATCAAGAATGGACGCGCGAACTGCCGCGCATTGATGCGGAAGATGAAGTATCCACCGCGTGGTCGATTCATGGGCTTGAACAAGACGAAGATGCTGACAGCGATTCGCCGCAGTTGACGGGCTACGACGGATTCCCTCAGCTTCCGCCGCCGCGTGATCGCAACCGGAACAAGCGCCGACGCTAAACTACAAAATTCAAATGTCGTACAGTTTTGTTATTTTGAAAGCCTCAAGGATCACGAGCTTGGTGCGCCGCGTATGATCGAGACATCGCGGTGTATTGTGATTGTGGTTATGGTATGGTTACGGTCTTCTTGACCCACAGCAAAAAAGATATGCAAATCGTCCGTCAGGTCTATGTTGACTTGCGGGCAAAAGGACTTCACGTTTGGTTTGATGAAAGTGATCTTTCGCCCGGTGATTATTCATGGCGGCGGACGATTGCGGCAGCCATTCGGGAAGCCGACTGCGTCGTTGCCTTATTTTCCCCCAACGCGCTTTTATCGACTTGGGTGCAAAAAGAACTCGATTATGCGGAAGGTCACGAGAAGCGCATTATTCCTGTGATGATCGCCGGAACAGAGCGCGACTCACTCCCGTTTGGTTACATCGGCGCGCAGTTCATCGATCTGCGCACCCCTGAGCGTTATTCCTCAGGACTTCAGCAGCTTGTCAAAGCCGCTTACGGCATCACCCATTGGTATGAATCGCCGACGCTGCACAAGCCGCTCAACTTATCCCTTCCACTACCCCCGCCAAGAGAGCGCGTTGCCCCGCAGCCGCTCAGTGTAACGCGCCCCTCCAAAACCACACAGGATATGCGCCGGATCACGATCCCAACCAAGCGCTCCAAGTGGCGGCGCTGGTGGGAATGGATTCTCCGGCAGCCGGCGGATACCGCACGTTAAAGGCTTATTGCCCCGCCAATTCATACACGCGGACGTAATCCACGAGCATCGTTTGGGGGAATTCGGTGGTATCGTCCGGCATACCGGGCCAGTATCCGCCAACGGCGACATTCAGCAAAATGAAAAATTCGTGATCGAACACCCACTGGTCGCCGCGCAGGTCATTGGGTGTAGCGGTGTGATACATTTCGCCATCCAAGTACCAGCGAATAACATCCGGGTCCCAATCGATAGCGAACACATGAAAACCGTCCGCCAGTGGGGTTTCGCTGCGTAATGAACCGCCAAAACCTTCAGCGCCGGAATAACCGGGTCCATGAATCGTGCCGTAAACCATATTCGGCTCACGCCCGATGTTCTCCATGATGTCGATTTCACCACAGGCGGGCCAGCCCACCGTGCCGAAATTCGCGCCTAGCATCCAGAAGGCGGGCCAGATTCCCTGACCGCGCGGCACCTGAATACGCGCTTCGACACGCCCATAAGTAAACTCGAACTTGTCCAGCGTGATCAATCGTGCCGATGTAAATCGACATTCGCCATAATGACAGCTGTAGTCACCCGGATTTTCTTCACGAGCAGTGATCGCCAGACTACCCTGCCCATCCATAGAAGCGTTCTCGGTGCGGGCAGTATAGTATTCGAGTTCGTTGTTGCCCCAACCGTGCCCACCGACTTCAGCCGTCCACTTCGTCGAATCAATAGGTGAACCGGATGCCCCATCAAATTCATCTGACCATACGAGCGTCCATTCGCGTTCGTTCCACACGTTTGCAATCTCACTTTCGTCTATCGAGCTTGATGCCTCGGCGGTTTGTCCAGTCCAAATCATTACGGAGTCACTCGCTACGTTGGAGAGCGCTACTTGATCCAGCAGCATTGTTTGTGCGCCAACGCCCGCCGGAAAACCAAACGCATACCCGGAAACCTGATCTAAGCCCAAACCATCGTTCGGCGCGCCCCCGGGCTGCCAATCGGTGCGCCGCTCGAACAGCGCAAACGGAATTGTGAACTGCCGCCACCCTGTAAAATCATCCTGAATACGGAAGAAATACCGTTCGGCTGTATCACCGGGAACATCGGCGCTGCGGTTGTCGAATAGGTCGATCTGCACCGTTCCGCCCGTGTTCCCACCGTATATCCAAAAGCTCAGCGCGTTGTAATCCGTCCAATCCATGCTCGTCCATACGCTGCCATCCGTAAAGGCGTGCGTGAACCCACCCCATCCAGTAATATCGAATCTGATCTCAAGCACAGTATTCGGTGCGACTTCGCCAGCAGGCAGCGCTGCCGCTGATCCGGCAAGCACCTGCCGCGCCGCCAACGTCACATTCTCAAATTGGTCGCCCCAAGGAATGAAGCCGATTCCGGCGCCGTCTTCCGCTGCGCCGGTTGGCAATCCGGCTTCAAAATCGTCGAGCATCAATCCGGGCAGCACCGGATCGTCCTGTGCTCCCACGCCGATGGTGCAAACCAGCGAGAGCGCAGCAAAAGCAATCCATCTAAACTGAAAGCGCATCATTACTCCTAAAGGACTATCTCAAATGTACGCGCAAAATTTACCACCGACGCCCAAACCTGTCAGTATCCATCAGCCCTCTTGACACAGCCTCATTGAAGATGGTAGTCTTTTTGCATGATCACTCAGCACACAATTCCTCACCTATCCATTGCATCGGCACACATCTCGATAATGTGTTGTTGTTCGATGTGTTGTATGATGCCGGGATCATCACCCCGACGGATGGTGCTTGCGCGATAATTCAATCGCGCCGCAGGTTGCAGCGTGTAGACTTTACAAGCCGCCTCCATCCAAAATGGGGCGGCTTTTTTGTTCATCCACGCAGCGCAAAGTGGTCACAGACAGTGATGGCATGAGAGGCAGCATCAGCGTATGAAGGTCACACTCGGTCAGGATTTGCGGGCGCACATCTTCAGGGTACTGGAAAACACCTACCCGAACGAAGGCGGCGGTTTTCTGCTCGGCAAGCGCGACAGCGGCGGTGTCGTCATCACCGACACAATCGCCATCGACAACGTGTTTGAAGTCGAGGAGCAGTACCACCGCTACGCGATGACGCCTCAGGAC
This sequence comes from Anaerolineae bacterium, assembly GCA_026645745.1. Classification (GTDB taxonomy): domain Bacteria; phylum Chloroflexota; class Anaerolineae; order Aggregatilineales; family Phototrophicaceae; genus Flexifilum. The sequence goes on from JAPKMU010000001.1 coordinate 26,297, forward strand.
TGGGCACGGTTAGAAGATGAAGCGGATTCGCGCGGGCTGACATTGCTTGGCTACTTCCACAGCCATCCCGATTCTGCTGCGATCCCATCCGAATATGACCGTGAGTACGCACTGCCGAATTTCACCTACTTGATCACACAGGTCAATCACCGGCGTGCAGTCGATTTACGCGCATGGCTGTTACGCGATGATCGGAGCGCGTTTGACGCGCTAGAACTGGTAATCACGTAGGGACACAAAAGGGAAATCGTGTAGAGACACTCCGGCAGAACGGGCGAGAGCCTTCAGACGCGATCATTAGCGCGTCCCCTTATCTTCCCGCCTGCCGACGCGATCATTAGCGCGCCAACGTCAAAGCACTTTCTATCAAATCGGGAAACGATTCAAACTCTAGGGTGAAGGCAGGAGTCCACAAAATGAGCACCAACGGCACGAACAATCACAAGCTGGCATTCGAAACCCTTGCGCTTCATGCAGGGTACACGCCCGAAGCAACCACCGGGGCGCGCGCAGTTCCGCTGTACCAGACCACCTCATATCAATTCCGCGATACCGATCACGCAGCGGCACTGTTCGCTCTGCAAGAACCGGGCAACATCTACACTCGTATTATGAACCCGACGACCGCCGTTTTTGAAGAGCGCCTCGCCGCGCTTGAAGGCGGGATCGGCGCACTGGCGACCGCCTCCGGGCAGTTTGCCGAAACGCTCACGGTGCTGACACTGGCAAACGCGGGCGACGAAATCATCAGCACGGCGGCGTTATACGGCGGTACTTATACCCTGTTTTCACAGAGTATCCGCCGTCTGGGGATCAAGGTTCACTTTGTCGAAGGTACAAATCCTGCCGACTTCGAGCGCTTGATCAACGACAAAACCCGCTTGATCTACTTGGAAACCATCGGTAATCCTAAGCTCGAAATCCCGGACTTTGAAGGCATCACCGCTGTCGCTAAGGCGCACGGTATTCCCGTCGTCGTCGATAACACGTTCGGCACGCCGTATCTGTTCCAGCCGTTCAAGTGGGGCGTGAACATCACCGTTCACAGCACGACCAAATGGATCGGCGGTCATGGCTTGAGCATCGGCGGCGCAATCGTCGATGGCGGCAACTTCGATTGGAAGGCGAGCGGACGTCACAGCGGCATCGTCGAACCCGAACCCGCGTATCATGGCGCAGTCTTGGCGGACGTTCTCGGCGCGGCGGCATTCATTGGGCGGGCGCGCGTCGTGGGCTTGCGTGATTTCGGCGGCAGCCAAGCACCATTCAACGCATGGTTGAACATCATCGGTTTGGAAACGCTGGCGCTGCGCGTACAGAAGCATGTCGCCAACGCAAAAGCTGTTGCGGAATACCTGCAATCACATTCCGCCGTGTCATGGGTCAACTACCCCGGCTTGCCCGATCACCCCAGCTATGAGCGTGCTCAGAAATACCTGCCGAAGGGCGCGGGCGCGGTGCTCGGCTTCGGGATCAAGGGAGGCGCTCAGGCAGGGCGTGCGTTCATCGACAACCTCAAGGTATTCTCGCACCTCGCCAACGTGGGAGATGCGCGTTCGCTGGCAATCCACCCGAACACGACGACTCACAGCCAGTTGAGCGAAGAAGAACAGCGCGTGACAGGCGTTACGCCGGATTATGTCCGCCTCGCCATCGGTATCGAAGACATCAACGACATTCTGTGGGATCTCGATCAAGCCTTGACCATCGCCCAAGGTGTTACCGTGCATCCGGTAGCAGGACGATAGCCAACCGCTTTTGCCCTCGCCCCGCACGCGGGTTCGTGTGCGGGGTCTAGGAACGCCGCTAGAGGGCTGAAAGACAAAAGAGGTCAATGATGCAGACTCTCACCAATGGTTACACTGAAAAACACGCTGCCGCACCGGATCACGACGCGGTACGTCCATTCGATCCGCATTCGGTCGGTGTGGTTGAACGGCGATCCGTCAGTTTTGACGAGACGCTTTATCTCCGCTCAGGGGATGCGCTGAACGGCTTCACAATCGCCTATGAGACGTATGGTACGCTCAACGCCGAAAAAACCAACGCGATCCTGATCTGCCACGCACTCAGCGGGGACTCGCATGTTGCGGGCTTCTACACCGAGGATCCAGACGAACGCCCCGGTTGGTGGGATGAAGCCGTTGGACCCGGCAAGATGTTCGACACCGAACAGTTCTTTGTGATCTGCTCCAACGTGATCGGCGGGAGTCAAGGCAGTACGGGTCCCATGTCGCTTGCGCCGGACGGCAAACCGTTTGGACTGCGTTTTCCGGTTGTCACCGTTGCCGACATGGTGATGGCACAAACCTATCTGATCAATTTTCTCGGCATCGACCGCCTATTCGCGGTCGCGGGCGGCAGCATGGGCGCGATGCAGGCGCTCCAGTGGTCGGTTGATTTTCCCGCCCGTGTCGAAAATATCCTGTTCATCGCAGGAACGCCGCAGTCGAGTGCGCAAAATATCGCATTCAACGAGATCGGGCGGCAGGCGATCTACGCCGATCCCAATTGGAACGGCGGCGATTATTACGACGGCACGCCGCCGCGCGCAGGGCTGGCGGTCGCGCGTATGGTCGGGCACGTCACGTATATGAGCGAACACAGCCTGAATACCAAGTTTGGTCGCAGACTGCAAGACCATTCAACCCTTCCCTACCGTTTCGATGTGCCGGAATTCCGCGTCGAAAGCTATCTCAAGCATCAGGGCGAAAAATTCGTCGCCCGCTTTGACGCGAACACTTACTTGTACATCACGAAGGCGCTGGATTATTTCGATATTGCTGACGGTTACGGCTCAATGGAAGCCGCGCTCGAACGCACGCGGGCGCATTTCCTCGTCGTCAGCTTTTCCAGCGATTGGTTGTACACCTCCGAACAAGCGCTTGATCTCGTGATGGCGCTGGAAATCAACCGTAAGCCGGTGGATTACCATATGGTGTATGCCGATTTTGGGCATGATTCGTTTTTGGTCGAAGTCGAAACCATGACCGCGTTGATCGGTGGTTTTTTGGCTGAACGTTGGAATACGCGCCAAGATCGCGCCTTCACCCATCCATCGCCGAAGCTAACGATTGAACGCAAGCCGACAGCGGCGCAGCGCGTTCCGGTTCTGCCTTGGTTATCGTTATAAACACTCTAGGAGAGTACAAGCGTATGCCGTCCATCAAGATTCCGACCCCGCTCCGCCCGTTCACAGGCGAAAAGAATGAAATCACCGTGAGCGGCGCGACCATCGGTGAAGCGCTCAACGATCTGGTGACTCAGTACCCAGAGCTGCGGGCACATTTGTTCAACGGGGATCAGCTTCGCAGCTTCGTCAATGTGTATTTGGGGGATGAAGACATTCGCTTCTTGAATGGGCTTGATACTGACTTAGACGCAAGCAGCCAACTTCGCATTATTCCGAGCATCGCTGGAGGTTAATTCATGGCAGCCACACCGCCCCGCGTTGTCGATCAAACCGGCTTGAAGACCGGTCAGGCGATCACGATATTACTGCTCGCGCTCGCGTTCATTTTCGACTCAGCGGCGCTGGTGGCATTCGTCGCGTTCGCTCAGATCATGGGCGCGTTCGATTCCCCTTATGCGCCTTACCGTTTATTCTACACACGCTTGATCAAGCCATCTGGCGTCCTCAAGCCGAACCCGATCCCCGACAATCCCGAACCGCACCGCTTCGCGCTGCTCGTCGGCGCATTGTTTAACGGCGCGGCAGTGTTGGCGATTAGCTTAGGTGCCCCTGTTGTCGGATGGGTGCTGGTGGGGATCGTATTCGTACTGGCGAACCTGAATTTCTGGCTTGGTTTCTGCGCCGGATGCTGGATGTATTACCTGTTTAACCGGATCGGCGTACCCGGCTTCACCGTGTCGCGGCTCACGGAGGGCACGCATGGTTGAGCGTCTGCTAATTCTGGTGTTTCTCGGTGTATTCGCCGTTATCGCGTACAAACTGTTCACCCGCTGGCAGGTGATCCGCGCCAACAAGCTCATCAGCGCCGTTGATCCGGTACTGCGCGATTTCCGCAAGGGTACGCCCGCCGTACTGCTGTTTACGACGCCCTTCTGCGCGCCGTGCAAATCGATTGTGCTGCCAGCACTGGAGCGGCTTCAGCGCGAAATGGGCGACCGTCTGCAAGTCCTTCAGATCGACGCGTGCGAACGTCCTGAAGATGCCGACCGTTGGGGCGTTTTGAGTGCCCCAACGACGTTTATTTTGGATGCCAGCGGCAGCACACGCGCGGTCAATCACGGTGTCGCGGATTACCCGCTTTTGAAGCGCCAACTGGGTACACTCGATAGTTCAGTCAGATAGAGGACAACACATGCAGCCCTTGATCCATCAATTAGGTGATCTGAGCAAGGACGAAATCCGGCGCTACGGGCGTCACGTGATCATGCCGGAACTCGGCATCGACGGTCAGCGCCGCTTGAAAGCCTCCAGCGTCCTGCTGATCGGCACGGGCGGCTTGGGCAGTCCGCTGGCGCTTTACTTGACCGCCGCCGGCGTTGGGCGCATCGGTTTAGTCGATTACGACACGGTTGACGATACCAACCTTCAGCGCCAGATCGTTCACGGTCAAAGTACGATTGGCGTGCTGAAGGTCGAAAGTGCAAAACAACGCATGCTCGATCTGAATCCTTCGGTGCAGATCGACACCTATAACGTGCCGCTCACCAGCGAAAACGCGCTCGAAATCATTGCACCTTACGATGTCATCATCGACGGAACGGACAACTTCCCCACGCGCTATCTCGTCAACGATGCGTGTGTCAAGCTCGGTAAACCGAATGTTTACGGGAGCGTCCTGCGCTTTGAGGGTCAGTTGAGCGTATTCTATGCCAAAGAAGGACCGTGCTACCGCTGCATGTTCCCTGAACCTCCGCCGCCGGGACTTGTCCCCAACTGCGCCGAAGCGGGCGTACTCGGCGTACTTCCGGGCGTGATCGGCACGCTGCAAGCGACCGAAGCGATCAAACTGCTTGCCGGAATTGGCGATCCGATGGTTGGGCGTATGCTCCTGTATGATGCGCTTGAAATGAGCTTCACCACCATCAAAATTCGCAAGAACCCGACATGCCCCGTGTGCAGCATTCCGGCGGATCAAGTCGAATTGATCGATTACGAGCAGTTCTGCGGCGTCCCCGCGCATGATCACATCGAAGAAGAAGTCGCGGACGGCGATCTTCCTGTCCTGCAAATCACCCCGGTTGATCTTAAAGCGCGCATCGACAGCGGCGAGAATGTCTACCTGCTCGATGTCCGCAATCCGCCAGAATTCGAGGTCGCCATCATTGATGGTGTGGTCAAACTGCCAAAACCGCAGATCGAGCAAGCTGCCGACGCGGTTTTGAGCGGGCGCGCAGCTTTAGACAGCACCGTGATCGGGCAAATTCCGAAAGACCGCGAAATCGTCGTGATCTGCCGCTCCGGGGTACGCTCGACTGATGTCATCTACCTGCTGCGCGAATTCGGTTACGATCCGCGTAAGCTGATCAACTTGGATGGCGGCATCCTCGCATGGGCGGATACCGTCGATCCGACAATGGCAGTGTACTAGAGTGACTTGTGTTATGCAGGGGCAGTCACAGCGGCAAGAATGGCGGACATAATCCCCAGAATGCCGAGCAAGATCAAGAAATAGCCGCCGCGTGATAGGTTGCGTTTCCATGCCACCTCATCCCCGGCGGCTTTGCCCCGCATTTCCGAGCGCCGCACATGGGCTGCCCACAGCGTCTCCCGCTGGAGTATGGCAAATGCCCCGATCACCAACAGCACAATCGAACTAAGCACCAAGAGAATGTTCATCTTCTGTGTCCATGTATAAAAGCGTCGTAAAAGCGGCGGTGAATCAACTTGAGCGCGCACCCACCGCGTGATCTGCAAACCGCAAAACTCAGCGTATGATAAAGATGCGCGTTGAGGATACACAGCCCATTGAGGATATACCATGATTCTTTTGCGTAAAATTGCGGTATTCGCGCTCCTGCTTCTGACGCTTTCGCTCGTAGTACCAAGCGGCATTCAAGCACAGGCGGCGGAATGGCAGTTGGTCAGCGACCTTGATCCCACATTTGCTGTAGAGTGGATTCAAGTCGTCTACGATGCAAATATGCGTGAAGCCACGAACCCGCCGAATGCCGCGCGCATCTACGGATATGCGGGGGTGACGATTTATGAGTCGCTGTTCCCCGGAATGCCGTTTAACCGTTCGTTCGTCGGTCAGCTTAACGGACTTCGTGATCTTCCCTATCCAGACGAATCACGCATGTATGATTGGCAGGTCGTCACCGCCGCAGCCATGCAAACCGTCCTTTCTAAGCTGTTTCAGGGTGCAAGCGAAGAAACACTAACATCATTCGTTGATCTCATGGAAGCGCACGCCGAACAGCGCCGCGAAGCAGGCATTGACGAAACCGTGATCGAAGATTCACTCAGTTTCGGCGCGGAGTTCGGTCAGGGGATGCTCGAATGGATCAGCAATGATAATTATGAAGATACCCGTGCCCGCACCGCCGAATATGAAATCCCATCGGGTGAGCCGTATCTGTGGATTCCAACGACCGAAGGCACAACCGCCGTCGAGCCGCTGTGGGGGGAAATTCGCCCGTTCGCGCTCAGTTATGCGGGCGAATGCAGCGTCGAGATGAACTACACTTTCAGCACAGACGAAGACTCGGCATTCTATCAGCAAGCAGTCGAAGTGATGGAGTTGAATGATAACAGCACACCGGAACAGCGCGACACGGCGTTCTGGTGGGTGGATACCCCCGGTCTAACTGGTGCGCCATCTGGTCACTGGATGCTGATTGGCAGCCAAATGGTCGATCATCTTCAGCTTGATCTGGAACGTACAGCCGAGATGTACGCGCTCCTAGGCATCAGTGTCGCGGATTCGTTCATTTCATGTTGGGAAACCAAGTATCGCGTGAATTTGGTTCGCCCTGTCACGTATATTCAGGAAAACATCAACCGCCGCTGGATTCCGTTTGTTGAAACCCCACCGTTCCCCGAATATCCATCCGGGCACAGTGTGGTGAGCGGTGCAGCCGCCGATACCCTGACTGCCCTGTTTGGTCAGGTGGTGTTTACGGACACCACAAATACTTTCCTCGGATTGCGCGAGCGTACTTTCTACTCGTTTGAACAAGCAGCAACCGAAGCGGCGATGTCGCGCATTTACGGCGGGATTCATTTCCGCGCTGCCATCGAAAACGGCGTGCGCCAAGGGCGCTGTGTTTCCGAGCGCATTATGGAGTCAATCGTCTTGAACCCCATTCGTCAGGGCGATTAACCTTCAGTTTAGGGGATAGGGTGTGCCCTATCCCCTACATGAAACCCCGTACGTTAGCTGTAACATCTCCAGAAATGTTTTACATTTGTTACAATAGAAAATTTACATCTTTCCTTGAGACTATACGAGAAACCCTGTGGTATTGTTAAGATACGGTTTGCAAATTCATTACATCTGGAGTCAAAATGCAGGTACTCCTCCTCTCGCGGGGCGATGCGGCGGCAAAAGATTTACTTAGGCGTGTGCTTGCTGCACGCTATGGTTTCGGCGCTCCCGCACTTGACTCGATGATACTATCGCTCAAAGGTCGTGCGCGGACGAAAATCGCGCGCATCCTTACATGGGTTCCACTGGAAACCTGTGTGTACTTTCAGACGCCTATGTGCGCGCGATGGGAATACAGCATTCGCCCCGTAGGACTGCCAATCAGTATTGGCGTCCATGCGTACGATGGAGCGCTGTACCGCAGGAAACAAGGGGATCACGTCGAAGTCCACCACCCCCCCGCAGTTCATGAAGCCATGCGTGATCGGGTATGGGTAAGCACGCTGATGATGCTTTCGCCGCTGGTTCGACCTGAAGTCGAGATCAGGCGCGACGGGGATCGTGTTTTGACGGCTTCCCGGATCGATACAGGAACATGCGTGACGATGTTCTTCAATGACGACTACACGCTAGATCATCTGGAATTCCAAACGCTGGATATCGACGCGAACGAAACCAAGCTTTACCGGCTCAGATTTAGCCGTCAGCAAACGGACGTCGGCGGGATCATTCTGCCGAGCGTAATCACCATGCTGTGGGGCGAAGAACCTCGGTACGAACTCTCGCCCGTCTCGGTGGAGATTAATCCAACGATTGACGACGAGAAATTTCAAATGAACTGAGTGACCCTAGATTCTGTAACGGTCTGGCATCGGTTCTTCGGTCGTTTCGACGATTGCAAACCCCCGCTTCAAATAGTTCGGGAGCGCGGAGTCGCTGTCAAGGTTACAGGTGTGAACGCAGATTTTCGGCGCGCCTTCACGCCATGCCTCAGCAATTGCCGCGCTCAATAGATGTTTTCCGCATCCGTTCCCATGAAACGACGGAAACACGCCGATATACTCGATCTGAGCGTGATCCGCGTAAAATCCCAATTCGACATAACCCGCCACCTCACCTGATACCCGCAGCACGTAAACGCGGATATGCGGCGCATTGATCGCCTCGTGCAGTTGAACGTCGCTCATCAAGCGGCGGTCGCGCCACCCATACGTCTCCCCCACCGTGTTATACAGCATTCGGTAAAACGAAACTTCGGGGGAAATCAACCGCTCAAGCGTGATCGCCGAGTTCTCAACATACGCGGGTTGGAAGTGAGCGGAATCGGTCATTTCCAAATAATACGTGATCAACGTGTCGGGAAGCATGTGCCACACTCTCACACTGACGTGCCAAATCCGTATAATGACGATGAATGATGCAGGAGTACTGCCGAACGCGCAAGAGCGTTTTGGTGGTGCTGGAGAAGGATCATCTGATGCGGATTGTGCTGTTCGGTGACAGCTTAACATGGGGCGGCTACGGCGGCAGTTATGCCGCTGAACTGGCACGCTTGATGCCGGAACATACCTTGATCAACGCGGGCGAAGGTGGAAACACGGTACTCAACCTGCTGCGCCGCTTTGAGCGCGATGTCCTTAGCCACAACCCAGATGGTGTGTTTATCATGGTGGGCGGCAATGACGCGATCTCATTTCATCAGCCCGCCACGCGCTCGTATTACACCCGCGTACAAAAGATCGATGACGGGTTCGTCACGCCCGACCAGTTTGAAACCGCTTACCGCGACCTGCTCACCCGGTGTCATCTCGCGCATTTGCTGACTTGGGTCGGACTCGAACCGATCGAGTATTCGCCCGCGTTGGTCGCAGCGATGCACGATTACAATTCACGCGCTGCCGATGCTGCCCGCGCACTCAACGTCCCCACGCTTGATCTGCTGCAAGCGATGGTCAAACCGGATGCGCTCCGCGACCGCGACCCGATCACGATTGATTTCATCCTCACCATCGGTCAGCGCGAGAAACAGGGATGGACAGACTACGAACGGGTGCGACAGCGCGACGGGTTCACCTACACCTTTGACGGCGTGCATGTCACCCCAGAGGGAGCGATCAACATGGCGCAGCATATCGCCGCTTTCATCAAACACTAGGAGCACGCATCGTGAAAAACTTTATTGCCCGCTGGAAGTCGATGCCGGGGTCGGCACGTCTGCGCATGCAGGTGCTGTTTTTGCTCATCGTTTTGGCAAGCGGTTTCTCCGCCGTTTCGCTGCTTCGCTCCGGTGATTGGACGGGGTTTTTCGCCAACATGGGATCAGAACTCGGCGGCGCGGCGATCACGTTCGTGCTGCTCGATCAACTGCTGCATAATCGTGAACGCCGCGAAGAAATCGCCCAAGAAGAAGCAGAAACCAAGCGCAGCTTGATCGACCGGATGGGCAGCGAAGTCCGCGAAGTTGCCGCCCCCGCCGCCGATGAACTCCGCCGTCATGGGTGGCTCACGGATGGGTCGCTCTCAAACGCGCTGTTTCGCCGCGCCAATTTGGAAAAGGTCAACCTGTCGAATGCTGATCTTCGGGGTGCAAATTTCCATCGCGCACGTCTCGCTGAAGCAGACCTTTGGCGCGCCAATCTCGCCCAGTGTGATATGGGCGGCGCGTGGTTGAACAACGCCCGCTTGTGGGATGCTAACCTCGAAGGCGTGAATTTGTGGCAGGCACGGATGCAAAGCGCCGATCTCCGCCGCGCCAACTGCGAAAACGCGCTCCTCAACGAAGCGAAACTCGACGAAGCCGACTTGCGCGAAACGAATTTCAAAGGCGCAAACTTCAAAGATGCCCGCCTAACTGGCGCAAACTTCCACGAAGCAATCTTAACGGGGTGCGACTTCACAGGCGCTGACCTCAGTGGTGTCAATCTTCGCGGCGCGATCCTTCGCCGCGCTGTATTTGATAATGCCGTCTTCGATGGGCGGACTCTGCTTCCGGACGGGAAATATTGGACGCCCAACCGTGATCTAGCTGGCTATCTGGACGACGAATAAACGTTAGCTCCGGCGTTCGTTCCCACGTTTGAAATTCCCCGTCGCTTTTGCCATCACAAGCTGCGCATCGACGCCAGTTAATCCGTCGATGCGCTCCAGAAACTTCGCTGCATCCTTGCCCGCCAGCGTCTTGACGTGTTTCCCGTGCCATGTGATGAATATGCGCCCATCTTTCATCGCCTGATAGGCGAAAATGTCGTCTTGCAGCACGCCGCGTTTGTCGATCTCGTCGCTCATAATCCCCTGAATTCTGGTGGAGTGTTCAAAACATCGCAACATCCGACTCGGTCGATACGTATAACACCATGAATACAACGAGACTGTCAAGGAGACAACCATGGGCTGTTTACGCGCGCTTCTGTGTATCATCTTCCCGCCGCTGGCGGTGGTTGATCGCGGCTGCGGTACGGTGATCATCGTGCTGGCGCTCACAATCGCGGGATGGGTTCCCGGAGCAATCGCCGCCCTGATTTTGAACTTCGTGGCGGTGCAGGACAAGAACTGATCGCCCCTAATTCATGGGCTGCACTTGCCCAACCCAAATGCGGCATTATGATGATGCGGGGCGTCTATCACGACGCCCCACGCATCGCATTGAGGACAAAAGGGCAGCACACGAACCATGAATGAAGCGCTTAAGCGGTGGCTGAACAGCCTGACCGCGCAAAAGGTTGCGATCAGCTTCCTCACCTTATCGGTCATCCTCGCTGTTATTGGCTATATCGTGCAGCACCCCACTGGCTTCACCTTCACCGAGTTCCTCCAAGACTTTTACGCCAACATTTCAACTGAACTTGCCAGCATTGCCATGACCGTCCTCATCATTGACGGCTTGAATCGCCGCCGCGAGACTGCCCAACAAGCGCACCAGATGCGCGAAGAACTCACGCGCAAACTGGGTAGTAAAATCAACGAGGTCGCGCGGCAGGCGGCAGAGGATTTACGCGCTAAAGGCTGGCTCTTAAACGGCGACATTCAAGAAGCAGATTTGCGCGCCGCCAACCTCGAAAACGCCGACTTGTATGCAGCAGACTTGCAGGGCGTAAACCTACAATGGGCATCCCTCAAGAATGCCAGCTTGAAGAAAGCCAACCTTGTCGGAGCAGACATGAGTCAGGTCAAGGCATGGGGCGCAAAATGCTACAAAGCGGATATGCGCAATGTCGATTTCACCAACGCGTCGATGTACCGGATTGATTTTTCTCATGCTGATCTGCGTCAGTCTGATTTTACGGGGGCAATCCTGATCGGTGCTTCTTTCATGGAGGCGGATTTGCGCGGCGCGCGTTTTGACGGCGCGCAGTTTGCCAGTTCAAACGCTAACGGAAACCCGGAAAAAGCAGATAAACCGGTCATCCTTCCAGACGGGAGCGCATGGACACCGGGCTGCGATCTCGCGCGTTTCACTGATCCCACCCACGATGATCATTGGTTTCCGCACTCGGCTGAGGATGCGCCTCGCATCGACTTAGGAGATGAATAAATCGCGGGAGGGTTTTTCAGGCTTGTCCGATAACCTCTCCCCCACTCGCTGCGCTCGTCTCCCCTCCCCGAATTCGGGGAAGGGCGCAAGCAAAACCGCGCTTTGTGGTGAGTGTGGGACAGCGACTCCCCCTCTACCCGCTTGCGTGGGAGAGGGGGCAGGGGGTGAGGGGTAAAAAACACTCCGGCAGTACCGGACAACCCTTTATTCCCCTCCCGCTTTTTTATGCTGCGGTGCTGTCACGATTCCATGACGGAGAGGATATTTCCTGCCGGGTCTTTGAACCACGCGATAGTCGGAGCGCCGCTATCACGCGCAATCCCTTTTTCATCGGTCTTCAAGTCCGGTTGGTTATAGCGTTCAAAGGTTACACCCCGGCGCGTTAGTTCATCGACAGCCCGATCTACGTTATCGACCGGAAAATTCAGAATGGTGAAGCTCGCGGGCGTGTGTTGAGCGCCTTTCGGATAGACCAGTACATTGGCTCCCCCGGCAAGATGCAGTGTGAGCATCCCGTTTTCCTCGGTCACGTTCAGCCCTAAAATCTGGTTGTAAAACGTTTTGGCGCGCGGGATGTCATCAACCGAGAAGCCGCTGAATGCATGCGTATCTTTGAACATTGATTCGCTCCTGCTAAGAGCGTAGACAAAAACTGTCCGCTCCGGCGCTGCCATCTTAGAACGAGGATGCTTGTTCACGAAGACCCTGTGTGCGGATATGAATCTGGGTCTTTCGCTGATTGACTTTAGCACGCATGTTCGGTATAATGGGTTCATGACGAGCATCCGAATTGAACCCGACCCAATCAGCAAGATCACCCAGATGGGCGACGTGACGCTGTATGAACCGGCGGGCGATCAACCACTGGCGGAAAAGGCGCGCGTTGCGACCGGACGTGGTGAGCATTATCAATCGCGCAGCCTCGCCGAGTGCATCAGTCATGTCAGCACGCCGACGGGCAAAAAACCAATCCTCAAAACGATGCTCACGACCGCTTGTGAGCGCAACTGCTATTACTGTCCATTCCGCGCGGGGCGCGCCAAAATGCAGCGCATGACGATTTCACCCGATGATCTGGCGCGGGCATTCATGGCGCTTCAGCAGGGCGGCGCGGTTGACGGACTGTTCCTCTCATCAGGGATCATCAAGGGAAGCGTCCCTACACAAGACAAACTGATCGACGCGACCGAGATTATCCGCCTGAAACATGGCTATCGCGGCTACATTCACCTGAAGATCATGCCGGGTGTTGAGGCGGATCAGCTTTACCGGGCGATGCAGTTGGCGGATCGGATTTCGGTCAATCTGGAAGCGCCGAATCAACAGCGGCTTGATCTGCTGGCGCCGAAGAAAGACTTTGACCGTGAACTGCTGGCAATGCTGCGCATGGCAGAGCAAATCCGGCGCGATCACCCACAGGAAAGACTTGCCCGCACCGTGACTCAATTCGTGGTCGGCGCGGTCGGGGATACCGATCTCGAACTGCTTTCGATGACGAATGGATTACACCGTCATCTAGGACTAACGCGGGCGTATTTCTCGGCATTCAGTCCGGTGATTCAAACGCCGCTCGAAAATGTCGCGCCCACTGACGGAATCCGCGAACACCGCCTCTACCAGTCGAGTTTTCTCCTCCGTGATTACGGATGGGAAGTCGAAGATCTGCCATTTAACGATGACGGCAGCCTGCCCACGAACATCGACCCGAAGCGGGCATGGGCGGAGAAACATCTGCGCGAAAATCCAGTTGATGTGATGACGGCAGAACGCGCCGATCTGCTGCGCGTGCCGAACATCGGACCGAAAGGCGCAGACGCGATCCTCAAAGCGCGCGGGCAGGGCAAAATCCGCGAGTTGGCGGACTTGCGCAAAATCGGCATCGCCGCGCCGGAGACTGCCGCACCTTATATGCTTATAGGGGGAAAACGTCCGCCCGTGCAGGAAAAGCTGTTTTAGGCTGGAGCAGAACTTCTAACTTTTCTTGCGCCCCTGCGTATAGAGGTTATCTTCCAGCATCGATCGGCGCACAAATGAGCCAATCCGCCGGCATTGATCCACAACAAACACAGAAAAACTCCTTGATACCGTTCGGTTTGGTGCTGACGGGACTTTCGATTCCGTTTTGGATATTGGGGGCAGTCGTGAACACCGACGGATTTCCGATTCGCCTACCGGTCAGCGCGTTGATGGCGTTCAACCCACTGATCGCATCGCTGATTTTGACCCAAAAACAGCACGGAAGAGCGGGAGTCATCGCGGTTCTGCGGCGCTGCTTTGATGTCCGCCGAATCCAACTGTGGTACTTGCCCATTTTGTTTTTGATGCCGACCGTCATGTTCGTTGAGTATGGGCTGATGATCGTGATGGGGCGACCGATCTCCGATCCTCAGATTTCTCTGTTCGCCCTGCCAATCATGATCGCGGTGTTTTTTGTTTCAGCGGTGGGAGAGGAAGGAGGTTGGCAAGGATTTGTATATGAACCGCTGGCGGAACGATCAAACCCCGCTGTGGCAGCGCTTGTACTGGGGAGTCTGTGGGCGGTTTGGCACGTTATCCCTTATTTTCAGGGACAAAATACCCTCGCATGGATTTTCTGGCAGTGTGTGACGACGGTCGGTCTGCGCGGGCTGATCGTGTGGTTTTACATCAAGACGCATAAGAGCATCTTTGCGGCAATTCTGTTTCATACCAGCATCAATGTCAGCGTATTCATGTTTCCCAACTACGGGTCGTACTATGATCCCTTTCTCACCGCGCTGCTTGTCGGGGGTGTCGTGATCGTACTCTCTCTGATTAATCGAATCGATCTTTGATTAATCCGTCAATTCTCGCTAAAATGCCATTAGCCCTGCTTGAGTCCAAGTACTCGGCACTTAATTTTGTTTCAGGAGGATTCCCTTGCGTATTGCAGTCTTTACCCGCAGCACACCCGACACCGCCGCCAAGGTGGAAGTCGATGCCAGCGGCAAGGTCACATGGGGCGACGCGGCAACCGTCGTTAACCCTTGGGATGAATATGCGCTGGAAGAAGCGATCGTACAGGCGAAAAACGCGGGCGGTAAAGCCGCTGTGATCGCCATTGGCGCGCCCATGCACGACGAGGCGCTCAAGCATAGTCTGGCGATGGGCGTGGATGAAGCCTACCGCGTGTGGGATGATGCGCTCGAAGGCGCGGACGGATTGGCATATGCCACCGCCGCCGCCGCTGCGATTAAGCAGCTCGGTGATGTTGAACTTGTGCTGTTCGGGCGTGACAGCGTCGATGTCGGCACGGATCAACACATCTACGCGACCGCGCGCAAACTCGGCTGGACGATGCTCTCGTATGTTTCCAAGATTGTCTCAATTGACTTTGCTGCCAAAACAATCAAGGTTGAAAAAGTGCTTGAACAGGGCAAGCAGGTGATCACCGCCTCGCTGCCCGCCGTTGTCAGCGTGTTGAAGGACATCAACGAGCCGCGCTACCCTTCGTTCATCGGTATCCGCAAAGCGCAAAAAGCCACCATTCCGGTGTGGGGGCTTGCCGATCTGGGCGTGACCCTTCCTGCTTCGGCTGCCCGTGTCACCGCGTTCAAGAATCTGCCGCCGCGTGACACGCGCTTTGAGTTGATCAGCGGTACGCCAGAGGAACAGGCAAAACAGTTGGTCGATAAGCTGTTGGAAGAGAAGGTGCTGTAACGATGAGCGCGATTTACGTTTGGATTGAAACCTTCAAAGGCAAGGCAAACCCGACCAGTTGGGAAGCAGTCGCCGCAGGGCGGATGCTCGGCGCATCACTGAATCTGCCCGTGACCGCGCTCGTGTTTGGTGAAAATGCTGCCGCCGTCGCGCAAGAAGCAGGCGCATACGGCGCGGATAATGCGATCACCTGTGACGATGCCACCTTGACGCAATTTCGCCTCGAACCGTATGCGGCGCTTTTGACGCAGCTCGTCAAGGCGAACGCACCGAAAGCGGTTCTCGCCATCGCCAGCAGTCGTGGGCGTGAACTGCTCGCCAGCAGCGCCGCCGATACTGACAGCGCGATGCTTTCAGATGTGCTCGACTTGAGCGCGAACGGCGACGGCTTGAGCGCAACCCGCGCCGTCTATGCGGGTAAAGTCCTCAGCGATAACGCCGCCAGCGGTGCAGCCGTGTTTGTGACGCTGCGTTCGCGCGCCTTTAAAGCGGCTGATCCCGCTCCGAAGGATATTCCAGTAACGACGGCTGCACCTGCGTTGAGCGAAGCCCAGATCAGCACCAAAATCGAGAGCTTTGAAGAAGCCGTCGGGACGGTCAACCTTTCGGATGCGGGCGTGATCGTCAGCGGCGGGCGCGGTATGGCGAACAATCCCGCCAATGCGCCAGCAGGTGTTTCTGGGGATGCGGCGACCGTGTGGAAGGCGCAAGACGGCTTTGCCAATGTGCTTCAGCCGCTGGCGGACGTACTCGGCGGAGCCGTTGGTGCGAGCCGCGCGGCGGTCGATGCGGGTTATATTCCGTATGTGCATCAGGTTGGGCAGACCGGAAAAACGGTTTCGCCGGACTTGTATATCGCGTGCGGGATCAGCGGTGCGATCCAGCATCAAGCGGGCATGCGTTCCAGCAAGGTGATCGTGGCGATCAACAAGGACTCGGAAGCGCCAATCTTCAAGATGGCGCGCTTCGGGTTGGTTGGCGACCTGTATCAGATCATTCCGGCGCTCACAGCAGAACTCAAGAAGCGCTTGGGTAAATAGCAGTTACCCCTCCCTAAATCCCTCCCCGCTGTCGCAGGGAGGGACTTTGCGCGCGTGAATTCTCCCTCAGACAAAGTTTTACGAGAAGTGTCGTCCCGTGAAGCTGGCGCGGGGAGGGGTTGAGTACCGCCAAAAGCGATAAAATGGGTAAATTTGCAATATCTTTCCCTTGATTTTCTCAAGGGAGCGGTAAACTGATAGATATATCCGCGAAACCTACTTCTCCAAAAGGGTCTGATCATGCCGATCACCCGCGAATGGCACTTAGAAAACCGAATTATCCTAATCACACTTTACAGCCCGGTTAGCGCAGAAGATATCAAAGCGGCGAATGACGGAGCGTATGCTGTTCTTGACAGCGCGCAAGGTGACCAGCGCATTCATACGATCTTTGATATGCGCGCACTGCCCGATAGACCTGATCATCGCGTCCGCTTGACAGAATTGGCGCGGCTGGCGGACGTGTTCAAACATCCCAAATTGGGTTGGATGATCGCGGTTTCGCATCATAAGTTCGCTAGTTTCGTCTTTTCGATCTTCAGCACATTGTTTAACACCCGGATGCGGATTTTCTTGACGTCTGAAGAAGCCATCGCGTTTTTGCAGCTTGTGGATGTCACGCTGCCACCCATCTCGCCCCTTCCCCCGCCTTCAATGGTGACGAATGAGCCTAACGCCGATTGATTTGTTCGCTGTTTTGTGTTAACATTTATTCATCATCAAAACCCGGGCGTGAACTAGATTCGACGGGCGAGGCTGATTCCGCGTGGCAGGTCGTGGCGCCTACCCACGATAAAATGGGCACGGCTATAAATGCCAAACCAAACACTCGCGTGATGGCATACGCCGCCTAAGGCGTGTTCCTGAACGCGCTGAGGCAAAGTCCTCAGCCGTCCCCCCGATCCGGCGTCCTGCGGGTCGACCGGGGGGCGTCACCAATCAGGGCGTGCGGTGTTAGTGACGCCGATAAACGACACCAAAGAACCATTGGCTGGCAGGTGGCGAACCGTGTTGACCGGGCTATCGCCTGCGAGATTCAAATAGTCGACTAAGCCTGTAGAAGCGCGTCGTCGATTCGTTCGGACCCGAGCGGCAGTGCTCGGCACGTCCAACAACAAACCGCCTCATTAACCCAGGTTGATGAGGTGGTTTGTTTTATCCCGTCAAGTCAGCGGTCAGTCGTCGGTTGTCATCCCTTTCAACTCTGGTAAACTGGATCGTCTTACCGTTGACGTGGAGTTGAAGTCTGTGACTATCCCACCTAAACGCGCCATTCTTGCAGCGCTTATCCCCGCCACGATGCTGATCGTGAGTGCATGTAACTTTTTCGCGCCGCAAGACCAACCGCTCGAACTGCTCGACGCCAATCCCGCTGCGACCGACGTTGCCGCACTGCGGGCGACCGCCACCGTTGAGACAGATCGACAAATGGCGACGCTGGAAGCGATCAATACGGCGGTGCGCGCCGTAGACGTACAAAGCACACGCATCGCCGCTACACTGATCGCGCGCGGCACGGCAGTAATCGATATCGGCTTTTTGACGCCGATGTCCCCAACTGAAGCGGCGGCAGGCACAGGCGGCGGTCAACCGCTCAATCAGGCTGGTGATGCCGATATGCTTCTGTTGGTGACTCCCGGCAGCGGCGCACAGGGCAATGCTGCGCTTACGCCAAACATCCCGCAGCCAACTGTGTTCACCACGCCGACGCCGCTCCCCGGCGCTGAACAGCCAACACAAATCCCGGTGGTTTCATCGGAAGCGCTAACCCAGATCACCCTCACACGCGCGGTCGGTGCGGATGACTGCCCTACTTCCGCTGAGACCGTGTTCACAACCGCTGATACGGAAATCTATGTGACGGCAGTCGCACAGGTGAGTGCTGGCAGTCAAATTGTCTCGCGGTGGTTGTTTGGGGGAACAGAAATCGTCACCTACGACTGGACACCCGACTTTGATATCGACGGCGCGTGCATCTGGTTCTACATGCCTGCTTCAGCAGTGGAATACACACCCGGCAGTTGGGCGGTTGAACTTTCGGTGAATGGGGCTAGTGTTGGATCGGCATCCTTTACGATTGAAGCGCCGATGACTGAAGGAGGTTAGGGGTTCATTTTCAGTATTATGACAGCTAGCGTTTCGATTCGCCACTGCCTCTTTTGACGGTATACCCACCGCGCGATACACCATAAAGTGAAGGAATAACCCAATATGCGATCTGGAGGCGGCGGCAGAATGTGGCGCTACGCATACCCCGGCGATGATGATGGCAAGCGTTCAAAGGTAACATGGGCGCTGGTACGTCGTGTTTTAGGTTATGGCAAACCGTACCGGCGTTACATCGTCATGTTACTTATCTTGATCACGGTGCAATCCGCGCTTGGATTGGTCACACCGCTGATCGTTCGTGATCTGCTCGATAAAACACTGCCAAACGGCGACGAAGCGCGCCTGAATGTGCTTGCGCTTGGACTCATCGCGATTCCGGTCTTCACCTCCCTAATCGGGCTGGTGATCCGGCGAACCAATGCCACGATCGGGGAGGGCGTGATCTTCGATTTGCGGCGCGGCTTGTACGGACATCTTCAGCGGATGTCGCTCCACTTCTTCACCAACACGCGGGCGGGGGAGCTGATCAGCCGGTTGAATAATGATGTCGTCAACGCGCAGGGTGCGATCAGCGATACGATCGTCGGCAGCATCACACAGACTTTCCAGCTTCTCGCTACGCTGGCAATCATGCTAGCGCTTGAATGGCGGCTGACACTGCTGGGTCTGGCGGTTTTCCCGGTTGTGATCGTCGTGGCGCGTTGGATTGGAAAGAAACTGCGCACACTGGCGCGCGACCAGATGGAGTTAAACGCCCAGATGAACGCGATGATGAGCGAAACGCTGAACGTAAGCGGGAATTTGCTCGTCAAGTTATTCGGGCGCACACAGCTTGAAACCGGACGATTCACCGAACGCGCAGCACGTGTCCGCGATAAAGGGCGAGAACGGGCAGTACTCGGCAGCTTATTCTGGACACTGCTCGGTGCTATCGGGATCATTGGCACGTTTTTGGTTTATTGGGTTGGCGGTCACCTTGTCCTTGATGGCATTTTCACCGCCGGTGATATCGTCGCTTTTTCGCTCTATCTCGGTCAGCTTTACGGACCGCTTCAGTATCTTGTTGATGTGCCGATTCAGTTCGCTACATCGATGGTCAGTTTTGAGCGTGTGTTCGAAATCATCGATCTCCCGATGGAAATTGCCGAAAAGCCAAATGCCATCACGCTGAATCACATCAGCGGCGCGCTCACGTTTGATCACGTCACATTCCGCTATCCACCGTCGAGCGAAGGCGGACTTGCTCCGGTCAACCGACCGGGGCGCGCGGATAATGTTGTCGCGGTGTTCAGCGGCACACCGCGCGCCAATGGCAAGGACGAAGCATCAGATAAACCAACCGTCAGCCAAGCGCGCGAAACCGCACTCGTAGACCTGCATTTTGAGATCAAGCCGGGGAGCTTAGTCGCGCTGGTAGGACCGAGCGGCGCAGGCAAAACAACGCTCACCTACTTGATTCCGCGTCTGTATGATCCAACCGAAGGGCGCATCTTGATCGATGGTCACGATCTGCGCGATGTGCAGCATGATTCGCTGATGCAGCAGATCGGCGTGGTGACTCAGGAAACGTATTTGTTTCACGATACGATCCGTACCAACTTGCTGTACGCGAAGCTGGACGCAACACAGGCGGAGATCGAATCCGCCGCCCGTGCCGCCAACATTCACGACTTCATCGCGGAACTGCCGGACGGCTACGATACGATTGTTGGTGAACGCGGCTATCGCTTGAGCGGCGGCGAAAAACAGCGCCTCGCGCTTGCGCGCGTCATCCTCAAAGACCCGCGCATTCTTGTCCTTGACGAAGCTACGAGCCATCTTGACAGCCAAAGCGAAGCGCTGATCCGTGACGCATTAGAAAAGATCATGATCAACCGCACCAGCATCGTGATCGCGCATCGTCTCAGCACGATTTTGGCGGCAGATCAGATTTTGGTGATGGATCGCGGGCGCATCGTCGAAAAAGGCACGCATGACGAACTGCTGGCGCTCGGCGGGTTGTATGCTGGGCTGTATGAAACGCAGTTCAGCCAGCAGCACGCTGACGCGTAAAAAAGGAAACCGCAGAGGACTCTCGATCTGTCCTCTGCAATCCTCTCTCACTGCTAAACCTCAATGACATCGCCCGCATGATGAATGGTCACACGAACCGCGTTTGCCTCACGGGTTACATGATATACGTGACCCAAGCCTATCACGCGAATCTGACTCCCTTCGACAGCGATCAGCGTGTTTTCATCAATCGCGCACCCGCGTTCGACCATGCCTGACTCGACTGCGTGGATCAAGCGGGGAAGCATACCCGCTTGAGTCGCATGAACATCCACCGTGAAGGGTACAAGTCCCAACCCGCCGCGCACGGTGAGCAGTCCCGCGTCTTCATCCCCGTCTAAGACCCTGATTTGACGGATCATCCCATCGCGTGCGATCACGGAACCACTGATGATAGCGCGGGTGGAGGCGATCATCGCGCCTGCCGAAAGTCCACCGTACACCACATTGTTTTCCAGTAAATACGCGCTCACACCGGGGTCAGCACACATCCCCTGCTGATAGAGCGGCGTGTCTCCGCCGCACACAAAAACCCCTCGCGGTGCAATCGCCTCTAATTGCCCCCGTGTGAGGGGTTTATCCGGCAGGATAAAACACGTCACGATGTTCGACGGAAGCGCTCCGGCTTGTACGAATGCAGCAATATACAGCGGACACCATTTTTCCATGCTTGGCATCGTTTTGCCTGCCAAGATGAGCGCAAAACGTCCATCTTCATGTGCGTGCATCGCGTGGACGATACTGGCATACGCAGACTGCTTCGCGGCGGGATCATCGCCGCCGCCATGAAGAAAAATCGAGGGGATCATGCCCACCGCCTCTCTGTTATAATGCCTAACGGACTAGTGATTTAAGGGTTGAAGACTTTTATGGCTCCGTCCCATCTCATTGTCGGGCTGGGTAATCCCGGCGCGCGGTATGAGAATACCCGTCATAACGTTGGATACAAAACGGTCGAACGGCTGGCACAAGCAAACGGGCTGTCGTTTGATAAAACGGAACACAAAGCTCTGACGGCGAATGGACTCATCGGCGATAAGCGTGTGATCCTCGCAAAACCGCTCACGTTTATGAATTTGAGCGGTGAATCAGTGCAGCCGCTTTTGCACTTCTACAAAATCCCAGTCGAAAATCTGCTTATCGCATGTGATGACCTCGATATTGCTTTTGGCGTGCTGAGAATCCGCAAAACCGGATCAAGCGGCGGTCAAAACGGCATGAAGAGTATCATCGAACGTGTAGGGACGCAGAACATCAACCGCATTCGCATCGGGATCGGGCGTCCTCCCGGCAAAATGAATCCTGCGGATTATGTGTTGAGCACTTTCAAAGGCGACGACGTGATTAGCGCGCTGGAATTGATCGACCGCGCCGCCAAAGCCGCCGAAACATGGCTCAAAAGCGGGATCGACGCGGCGATGAATACGTACAACGGCGCGGGGGATACCCCCAAGCCAAAACCGGAAAAAACAGCACCCACACCAGCGGATGAGACTCCATGAAGATCGGTATTTTCTCTGACATTCACGCTGACGCCCGCTCCTTGAACAAAGCACTCAAGCTGTTGGAACGTAAAGGCGTTGACCGGTTGATCTGCTGCGGCGATCTGGTCGATGGGGTATCTGAAGGTGACGCCGCGTGTCAGCGCGTCAAAGCGCTGGAGATTCCCGTCGTCATGGGCAATCATGATCTCGCTTATTCCACACCGCGCGCCAATGCGATAGCCGATGTGCTGCGCCCTTGGCGGAACACGGTCACACGCCGACCGGATGACCTGAGCGACGATTCGATTGCGTATTTGGCATCGCTGCCGCACTCGCTGGAACTCGAATATGAGGGCGTGAAGCTGATTTTGGCACACGCGAATACATGGGACTACGTGAGTTATGTGTTTGCGTCCGCCAGTTCGATCTCCAAAATACACAAGCTGCGCGCAATCACCGCCCCGGATGTGCGTGCCGTTATTTTAGGACATACACACCGCCCGATGGATGTGCAGTATGAAGGGCTGCGCATCCTCAACCCCGGCTCAGTCGAAGGCAACCGGCACGAGGCGAGCCGATCTTGCGCCGTGCTGACCCTGCCATCGCTTGAATACGAAGTGTTTGAGATCGACCGGGATACGCCGCTCACCCCTGCCTCGTTCGATTTCGACAATTTCTGATTATCCCCAGCAAGGACAGCGCATCATGCAGCTTACCGGCTTGCTCGACCTGCTCCGCGATGCGATTCCGTATCGTGATCTGCTTGCCCGTTTGAATAATGCTCCATCTTCTGAACCATCAGCGCTCGGCGTGATCCGCTCGGCACGCCCATATGTGCTGGCGGCGCTGGCGCGTGATTGGACGCGCCCGGTGATCTACATCACCGCTCGTGTGGATCGCGCCTATAACACTGCGGAACAGCTTCCTGTGTGGCTTGGCACGGACGCGCGGATCACGCGCTTTAACGAACCCGCACCGCTCTTTTATGAGCGTTCAGCATGGGGAGATGCGCCGATTCGTGGACGCATCGAAACGCTTGCCGCGCTTCTCCCTCCTGATGAGACCCGTACCGCGCCTGTACCCCTTGTCGTAACATCAGCACGCGCGCTGATGACGCGCACGATGCCGGTTCACCGCTTCCGCGACTCGCAGATGATTCTGCGACCTAAGATGCGCGCCACCATCGACAAGTTGATCGAACGCTGGGTGAATCTCGGTTATGAGTCGTCAAGTATGGTGATTGAACCGGGACGTTTCAGCCGTCGCGGCGGTATCCTTGATGTATTTCCGCTCGCCGCCGAACGCCCGGTACGTATTGAATTCTTCGGCGACGAGATTGACAGCTTACGCGCGTTCGATCCGTCGTCGCAGCGTACCGTCGCCATGATTCAAGAGGTGATGATTCCGCCAGCGCGTGAAGCGATTCCCGCCGAATCACCGCAAGCCGCCGCACGGCTGACCGCGTGGTTTGCATCGCTGACCGGCAAAGACGGCGCAGACATGACCAGCGCCGCCGCCGATCATGCACCGCTTTCGACCGGAAGCGCCTTTCCGTTTTTAGAGTTCTACCTCCCCTACCTGTATCCGCATCCAGTCAGTCTGCTGGATTACGCGCCGCCGGACGCATTGATCGTCGTCGAAGACGGAGTCGAACTCCGTGACACGATCACCGAAATCGAACTGGCGTCTGCGAAAGCGCGTGAAGAACGGATCGCATCCGGTCAGCTTCCTCCTGATTATCCTCTTCCCTTCTTGACGTGGGAGCAAATCGCGGATTCGCTGGCGCTGCGCCGCGTCGTGGTGCTGGGTCACAGCGCGGCATCTGATGACGATGATGCCGGTATTCTGCGCACGATGATTAACCCTGAACTGCGTTTCGGTGGTCAGCTT
>JAPKMU010000200.1 GCA_026645745.1 Anaerolineae bacterium
AACAGCGACATTTTCGGACGTGGATCATGGTGGTGGAATGCGATCGCTCCTTCAGATGCGCGCATCACCGCCGATACCCGCACCGCACCAACCACAATCGGGATCAACTTCACCGCGCCGCCCGCCGATCAGATTCAACCTGTGCGTCCGTATGGGTGGCTGCGCGATGGGTCGTCGCGTGTGGGGGAACTGCTGATCCCGACCGAGATTAACTTTGATGGGCTGTTCCGCGATTTGCTGCCCGCTGCGTCCGGTTTGGACGACAATCTGACGACGCAGATCACAGTGACGGTCTTTAATGACCTGTGTAACCCGGACGGATGGGATGGCACACCTGCGAATGCGCCGCCGTTCTGCGTGACCTTCCCCGGATTTCCTGATGGGTATGCGATTTCGGCGGATGGTGGAATCGACCGCTCATCCGAAAACGGCATTGAAGGAATTTGGGTCGCCATTTATGAAGGTTCATGCTTGAGCAGCGGCAGCCCGATTGCGGTCGCGCAGACGGATACGTGGGGCAATGTCAGCTTGAGCGTATCGCCCACGCGGGTTGATCAAACGTACTGCGCCATCGTCGATGCCAGCCTTGAAGCGAATGCGGCGATTCTCGGTCGCGGTGGATGGACGACTGTCTCCGGTTCTCGCATCTACTACAGTTTCAGCCCGCGCATTGGACGCGTACATACGGCGCTGTTCCCTTGGTGGCAGCGTGCCGAAGACGTGATCAGCGCCCCTCCATCAGATTTTGATCTCATCATGCCAATTGACGGCGATGCGCCGACCGCGACGCCCGAAGGCTCGGACGGGACGGAAGTCACCACGTATCTCGTCAACTTCAACATGATCGTGTTTGATGATCGCTGCGATGCTTCAGGATGGGATGGCAATTTCCGCTGGCTGCCGGAAGGCTGCGCCACATGGGAACCTGCGACGCTCCGTGCGAATGGCACACGCGAACCGGAAGAACCGGGTATCCCCGGCGTGACGATTGATATCCTCAACGGGACGTGCAGCGAAGGCACTCCCGGAAGCATCATGACGACGAACGCCGAAGGGCGCATTGTTGCCGAAGACTCGGTTTTGTTCCTGCCGGGTGAATACTGCTTCGTGATCGATCCGGCGCAGCATGGCAATGCGGCGGCACTTCAACCGGGGATGTGGAGCGCGACGGGGACACAGGTCATTCGCATTCCGCAGACGGTGGATCGTGACTTGAATTTGACGACGACCATCGGTTGGTGGCGGAGTGCTCCGGGCGGGAGCGTGATCCCGCGTATTGAGGACATTCCGGCAGCAGGTATCGCGCCCGAACTGCCGCTTTTGCCCGCGCTGTGTCCGGCGGGTTCATCATGTGCGGATATTCCGCCGCGCACCGAACCGATCCCCGATGTGACCGATTTGTTCCCAGAGATTGATCCGGCGGCACTATCCGGACTCGCAGATGCGATTGAGCGGTTTGGGGATCGCTTCGGCAATACGAATGCACGCGGCATCCTGATTGGCAGAAGCGCGCCGGATGTACCGGGGAATTTATTCCTGTACGAGGGCGGAAATGTGTTCGACATCGGCGGCGGCACTGATGCGGAAGAAGCGCCGTCGATTTCGCCAACGGGAATCTTGATCGGGTACATCAGCCGCGATGAGAACGGCGTCGGCACGCTGATGATCCAGAATTTGGATAACGGCATCTTCTTCCCGGCATTCAGAGATATTCCGGGGATGCGGTTGGTGGGCGATTCGCCGCTGTGGTCAGATGATGAACGTGCGCTGTTAGTCACGCTGGCGGACGAAAATGATGTGCCGGGGGTGTACCTGCTCCGCTTGGATGACCCGAACGCGCCGCCTGAACCGATCCTTGATCATGGGAGCAGTCCGGCGTTCACGGAGGATGGGGCGCTGATGGCATTCATCCGTGACGGAAATGTGTTCATCCGCTTCAACGAAAACGGAGCGGAGCGGCAGATCACGCAGAACCCGGAAGGCGTCGTGTGCGATACGCCGTTGTTTGACGCGGCAGGCGTGGCACTCTATTTCAACTGCCGTCAAGGGGACGGCGTGACGATGTTTGAACAGGGCTTCGACGGTCTGCGCGCTATCACGCCGGAAGACGGCGCGGCTCTTGCGCGGTTGGATCGCTTTGTTGACGGTGTGTCGATCTTCTCCGATGGGCAGTCGCTTTTCTTCGGCGCGGACGACGCAACCGGTTTGATCCCGCTCGTGCAGATTGACGGTTTGCAGGTGACCGGCATGCGCTGGCAGCGGTAAAAATGCTGGTATTGTCCCCCTCTCTATCACACGCGATAGGGAGGGGTGGCGCACCGAAGGTGCGACGGGGTGAGGAGTAGGTGTCGCTCCCTCTCATCTTTAATGAGAGGGGAGGCTGCTCCTAAACTCCGCTTTGCAAACTACGCCTAAAGTGGGCTAACATCAGGGTGATTATGGGCTGAAAGGCTTGACGACGTGACGATCAGCATTCACCCTGCACGGCTTGAGCAAACCGCGCATATCGTCGAACAATTTAAGAAGCGGATCGGCGTGTGGCAGCGCATCGACTCAGATGGGCGCGTTGCCGACGTTCCTTACGACTCATTGAGCTTATATGAGCGGTGGATGCACGGCGGCGCATGGATGAGCATCGAAACCGGCGCGATCCATCTTAATCATGTGCTGTTGGGCGGCGGTCTGGCGCTGACCGCGTTTGATGACATAAATCGACGGGTTGTGGGATACCTTGAAGCGTATCCGGGCGTCGAACCCGCGCCCATCGGGGCGAATTTGCATATCGCGCACTTGGTCAGCGAACCGGGGGTGCAGTCCGTCGAGGATAGGCTGATCACGGCGGCAGCGGCTGAAGCGAAGGCGCTCAAAGCAGCGACGATCACGCTGACACGTTGGGCGGAGGATGCGCTTTCGACAGCGGCGGCGCGTCGGGGAGCGCTCAAAACGATGGGATGCGTCCGGCGCTACCTAGTCGCACCACGATCAGGACAAGTATTTTACCGCGCCACCGAGCAAACCAGCGACGATCCCGCGTTGATCAACGGATGGGCGATGCCGATTGGACGGCTGTCGAGCGCACGTCAAATGTGGGAAGCGCTCATGCCGCGCACGTTCGACACGATTCCGGAGATACAGGCACGCAAGATGCACCGGATGAAGTTCAATGCGGCGGGGCAGGATGCGTATGTCGTCGTTCAACAAGGATTATACAACCCGCGCACGGCAGACGTATCGTGCTGGACTCCTAAACCGCTGACCGCACAGCTTCTCGCGTCGATCCGCGACTGGGCGCACCGCGAAGGTTACCGGGCGCTGGCGCTCGTCGTTGGGGATGAGGATGCCAAACTGCTGGGGACGGACGCGGAAGCCGATGGGTATAGTCAGGAAACGTGCGCGCTAGAACTTCAGGAGCGGTGATGCCAATTTACGAACCGGATCATGTGGAGTATGTGATTGCGACCGGGAATATGCGCGTCGTCCTCGATGACGGGCGGGAGATGCTCGGCTACTGGTCACACCCGGATATTGGCGGGCTGTTCCCCGGTATTGTCCTGATCCATGACTGGTGGGGAATCACCGATCTGGAACGAAGCATCGCACAGATTTTTGCTCAAATGGGGCACTACGTGATGGTGTGGTCGCGCAGACGCCACAAGAAGCCATGAAGCTGGTCGAACAGGTAGGGACGGCGGGCTATACCCGCATCGACAGCGCGCTGACTGCGCTTGAACACCATATGCGCTGTAATGGGGCAGTGGCAGCGGTCGGTTTCGGCATGGGTGGAAGTCTTGCATTTGAAGCCGCTTGCACACGGCAGGATATCGAAGCGGCGGTTGCGTTTTACGGGTTTCCACACCGCTACCTGAAACGGATCAAAAACGCTCATGTGCCGATCCTCGCATTTTATGGCGATTCTGAACCCTACGTCACCAAAAATGTGATCGAGATGCTGAAAGCAGAATTTGAAGGCGCAGATCACCCACATGAATTGGTGATGCTGCCGAACGTTGCCCGCGATTTGTTCAATTTAGGCGAAAGTTCGCAGGGTGCGGAGATCAGTAAGCGGGTGATCGGCAAGACGGCACGTTTTCTTGAACAGCACTTGACCCCCAAGCGCACAGGCGGAACGCGGCTCACGCGGGAAATTCGCAAAGCGCCGCCGCAGTAAATCCTCATGTTCGGTGATTACGCATCGCAAGTTTTACAAGCTGCTTGATTCCGTATCCCGTATTTAACAATCCCTTAACAAATTCCTCAAAACTCTATTAGCGAGGAGGACAACGGAGTGTGCTAAACTATTAGTATCTGCTCTCTTTGCGTCTAACTGGGTTAGAGGTTCGACGATGATCAGGTGCGAAGTTTGGCAGATGGGGCGCATGTCTTACCCGGACGCGCTGACGCTGCAGCACGCACTTGTGGCGCAGCGATCACAGCCCGGCGGTGTAGATCGCCTTCTGCTGCTGGAGCATCCCCATACGTATACCCTCGGCTCGGCGGGGGATGAGCGTCACCTCTTACTGAGTGAAGAAGAGCGTGAACGGCTCGGCATTCAGGTTTATCGAACGGATCGCGGCGGTGATATTACGTATCACGGCGACGGTCAAGTTATCGGCTATCCCATCATCCAACTTGAAAGTTTCTCTCGCGGGACACTCTTCACCGATGTTGTCGGTTACGTCCGCCGTCTCGAAAAAGTGCTGATTCTTTTGCTGGCGGAATACCATGTGCCAGCGAAGGCGATCACCGGACTTGCCGGGGTGTGGGTCGATACACCGCGCGGCGAGGAGAAAATCGCCGCCGTTGGGGTGCGCGTGAATGCGCGCGGCGTGACGATGCACGGGTTCGCGTTGAATGTAAACACCGACTTGACCCACTTCAGCGGAATTATCCCATGTGGCATTGCCGACAAAGGCGTGACCAGCCTTGCCGCGCTCTTCGGCTGTCCGGTGAATGAAACCGAGGTGCGCGCCCGGCTGATCCGCCATTTTGGATCGGTTTTTGAACGCGAAATGGTGAGCGCTGCGCCTAATCCTCATCCATGATCGGCGGCGTCAAGATCGTGTCGTGGAGTTCCTCAAACGCCTTCTCCAATTCACGGGCATCGAAGCGCGCGTGAAGGGCGGCATCGGAAAGGGGCGTCAAATTTGCGTCAAGCTGGTAGGCGACGAGGGTTTGCAGTGCCTTCTCCTGCTTTCCCTGTTTTTCCTCATCGCTGATCCCAGCGAACAGGCGTGCATAAGCGCGTTCGTGACGCTCTAGCATTTGGCGCATGATGTCGAGGAGTTCGCGAAAGCGCATGACCTCCTGCCGAATTTTCTCGATGTGTTCGGGATTTTGGGGCGTTTTCACTTGAATTGATTCTCCTTGCTCTCGATACTCACCAATAAAAAAGGGAGAACGTCCGCGTTCTCCCTTTTGACTTCCTGCGCCGCTGAGGTTACAGCGGATACAGTTTATGTCGCAGGTGCAGGCGGCGGCAGCGACGGCGTGCCGTTTTCCGACGCTTCAGTTTCTTTCTTCTGATCGCTCAACTGCTTGATCTGCTGGTTGAGCATGATGCCGAGCAGGGCTTCGACCATCCCACCAGCAGCGCCATCTTTGCCGCCGACCATGATATCGGGGATGATGCGTACATCGCCTTCCGCGATCAACTGCATGAGTTGGACAGCGGTGTAACCCTGTGCGCCGATTGCTTCCGCACCGGCTTTGTATGCCGAAGCTTGCGCTTCACCACGCGCGCGGATCGAGTCGGCTTCACCATTGGCGCGCAAGCGGATCGCTTCAGCTTCACCTTCGGCTTGCTTGATCGCCGCCTGTGCTTGCAGTTCAGCGATATTCACGCCCTGTTCGTTCTTGACGACCTGCTGCTGAATATCTGCCAGCGAGGTTTGGCGCACCAGTTCTTGACGCCGCTTCTGCGCTTCCTGCTGCATGTCGTAGGTCTTCTGCTGTTCCTGTGCCAACTTGCGATCCGTCAGCGTTTGCATGAGTTCCTGCGGCGGGGCAATCGCGCCGAGGAGCGTGTCAATCGCTTCGACATCATAAGCGCGGAGGGCTTTTTCGATATGCGCTTTCGCCTCTACTTGACGCTCGCTGCGTGCTTCAAGGAAGTCGAGCACGGTGTATTCTTGCGCCGCATTGCGGAAGTAGTTGCCGACAATCGGTTCAAGCACATGATCGACCAAGTTCTGCATCGAACCCACGCGGGAGATTACGCGCGGGGCTTCAAGCGCGCCGACGTGGATCACCTGAGAGACTTCGAGATTGAAAGCGAAACCGTCGCGCGAACGCACCGTGAGCGTATTCAAACGCGCATCGTAGGCGTGACCTTCAGTGCGTCCCGACCAGTTCAATACAATGTTGGTCGTCGGCACAAGTTCGATATTCATCACGCGCGTGTTGGTCGGGTGCTTGCCGGGATAGAGCGGCGTCACCCACACACCTTTGTGACCGACATTGACCAGATCGCCATGTTTGAAGTCTGTTCCGCTCACGTCGAGGTGTGCTTTACCCACAAATGAGATCACCACACCGACATGACCAATCGGAATCTCGGTCATCGGCACTTGTTCGACCTGAACGAACCAAGGGTTCAAGTTCCACGATCCGGACAGCAAGACCTGTTCTTGCAAACCACGCTGACCGCCTGCCTCCATGAACGCCTGCGCGTTCTGGAAATTGTCGTGACCGGGCAGGAACAACGCCGCGATTTCGCCATCGGGCAGCGGTGCGCCGTCAAGCGTGGTCATGATGCCGACCATATCGGCTTCGACGCGGTAAACCATCAACTGCCTAGGGGTCATCCCGTGTTCGGCGGCATTGCGGGCGGTGATCAAACTGAACAGCGCCGTATTGATGCGATATGCACCAGCAGTCAGGATGCCAAGCTGGCGACCTTTTTCGCCGCCATTGGTCAAGAATTTGCGCGCATCTTGGAAGTTGTCACAGTCTACGACGCGACCGAGGATGCGCCCCATCGGGACTGAGTTTCCGTCGGCAGCGACAACGAGCGCAATTTCACCCTGCTGCACGACCGTCACCGGCGCACGTTCGACGGTGTACATCCACGACCAGTAGCCGAAATGCCAACCCGGTGCAAGTGTATCCGCTTGAATACCCGGTTCACCGTTCAACGCGATCAGCTTGCCGGGAGGAAGTGATTTACTCTGAGTGCTGAACCGCCGCACGACGATCCCCACCTGCCGTTCATTGATGATCACCAGCCCTAAGATGATATTGGGCAGAAAGACCCCAAGCAGCAGCAGAATGAGCGCAAGGATAACGATTGGAATAATCAAGCCTTCCATACGGGTTTATCCCCCACTGTAGGGCGGTGATTATGTTATCGACTTTCACCAGCATCACCGCCAGTGTTCATTATCACCCACTTAACCTATTTGTGTATCCCCCAGCGGTTAGGGGGAGCAATCACGTTCACACCAAGAGATTCTTGACGGCTTGGGCTGCCTCGGCACGCGCGACGGTGATCTCCGTGCCATCTTTCAGCCGTTTGAACTTGACGACTCCGCTGGCGATCTCGTCTGCGCCGAGCACCGCGACGATCAAGATACCTTTTTTGTCCGCGTACCCGATCTGCTTGCCGATGGGTTTGTCTTGCAGGTAAAGCTCGGTGCGAACGCCGCCCGCGCGCAGTTCTCCGGCGAGCGCGACGGCATCCGGTCGTGTGCTGTCGTCAAACACGGTGACGAGCGTCTGCACCACCGTTCCGGTGATGTGATCCGGGAATAAGCCGAACTGCTTGACAACATCGATGATGCGCTCGATGCCGAGCGATCCGCCTGTCGTCGGGATGGTTTCTCCCCGGAATAAGCCGACCAGATCATCATAACGTCCGCCGCCCGCCACGCTGCCAACGTCGCCATCAGGGATGATCGCTTCGAAGATCGGTCCGGTGTAGTAGCCGAGTCCGCGCACCATCGTGAAGTCAAAACCGTAGTTATCGTCGGGAACGTTCAAGCGGCGCAGATTCGTTTGCACATCGCGCAGTTCGTTGATGCCTTCACGCGCGATCGGGATTTCGCCCATCATCTCGTCTAAGAAGTCGAGCTTTTCATCGCGGGGAAGATCAACCGTGATCAAGCGCATGATCTTTTCGACCACTTCCGGGCTTAAGCCGCGCCGGATCAGTTCATCGCGCACCCCGTCCGCACCGATCTTGTCGAATTTGTCAATGCTGCGGTACAGCTCACTGAGCGCTGCGCCATCGACTCCGGCATAAACACCGACCGCCGTGAGCAGTTTGCGATTGTTCAGGTTGACGCTGAAGCGCGCAAATCCAAGCCGCCGCAGCACCGTTACGATCAGCGCGACGATTTCGGCATCAGCATCTTGTCCTGCTGCCCCTGCGATATCCATATCGCATTGGTAGAACTCGCGGTAGCGCCCTTTTTGCGGACGCTCACCGCGCCATACCGGGGACATCTGGTAGCGGCGGAAGGGGAGCGTAATATCGCTTTGATACTGACCGACGACGCGCGCCAGCGGCACGGTTAAATCATAGCGCAGTGCGAGTTCTTCTTTGCCGCCGGGGTGCTGCGCGCGGAAGATTAGTTTTTCGGCATCCTCGCCGTATTTGCCCATCAAGGTTTCGTACAGCTCAAGGACGGGAGTTTGCAGCGGCTCAAAGCCGTACAAATGAAAGACTTCGCGCACCACGCCGAACACATAGTCACGTTTGAGCATATCGCCGGGGAGAAAGTCGCGCATCCCTTTAGGGAGGCGGGGTTCGATTTTAGGTTTCGCCATTGGTGCAGTTCTCACAAGCTGATTGAGGATATCACCTAGCATGATACGCGGTGACGCAGGGCAAAAGCAAGGTGTCAAGCGTTTCGCTGCTGTACGGTACGCACCACCGAGACGACCAGTACCACCATCACCAACAGCCCCAACGCAAGGTTGAACACCCAGAGTAAGCCCGCTTCGGTCAATTGACCCGCGATGAACGCCGTCACGACATACGGCAGTTTACTCACAAGGGCGATACCGGAAAGGGCAGTTGCGCGGGCATGTGACTCAATGTGTTGGTTGACGATCATTGAAATCCAAGGACGGCTGAGATCGCCTACCAAGCGGATCAACAGCATCACTAACACGCCGATCTCGCCCAACGGGAGCGCAGCCAGCATCCAGCCCAACCCTAGCGCAAAGGCGATCAACACGATGCCGCGCCACTCTCCGAGACGCCGTGTCAGCATCGGTAGGGCAGCCAGCGTGCCCGCGCTCACGATCCCCGATACGACGGTGATCAAGGATTGGGCGGTTGCGTCGAACCCGAAACTGACGCCAATCATCGGCTGCACCAGTCCGACGAGATAGATCGTGTATACGCCGGACACGACAAAGATCAAAAGCAGATACGGACGGAGTGCGGGCGCGCGAAGCTGACTTACGCCGCTCACGATTTGTGCTCGAAAACTTGCCAGCGCACTCGCGTGACGGGGGCGCGTGGCTGGGTCGATGTGCGGTTCGCGCATCATCAATGCCGCAAACAAGCCCGTACCGTATGCCAGCGCACACGCGAAATGCGGTATACGGAACTGAATCAGGTACAAGCCGCCGCCCATCAAGGTCGTGATGATAAAAACAGCCGTGCCGATCACGCCGACGCGGGACAGCACACGCGAATATTCTGCCTCGCGTCCGTGCTCTTTCAGTGACTCATAGGCAAGGGCTTCCGATGCG
>JAPKMU010000201.1 GCA_026645745.1 Anaerolineae bacterium
GAGCGCCTCTAACCCGGTCATCACGCGCTGGCGATCTTGTTCACTTTGCAGCCGCCCGATGAACCACGTTCCGGCATTGCTCAAGCCTTTGTAATCGAGGTCGGCGGGATTCTGCGTCGCCAATACCAAGCCAAGCCCATACGCACGCGCCTGTTTGAGCAGAGTCAGCAGCGGTTCTTTGGTCGGCGGGTTAAACGGATACGGCGGGAAATAGCCGAACATTTCGTCGATATACAGCAGTGCGCGCAAACTTGTCGTGCCGCTTTGCGTGCGCATCCAGCCGATCACGCTCTCCAGAAGGAGCGTCATCATGAACTGCCGCTCGGAGTCGCTCAGGTGGGCGATGTAGAAGATCGAAACACGCGGGTCGCCGTTCGGTTTGTAGAGCAAACTTTGAACATTCATCGGGTCGCCGCTGATCCACGACTGGAACGAGGGGGCGGCGACGATATTGTTCAGGTCAAGCGCGAGCTTTGCGCGCTGTTTTTCGCTGATGTATTCATCAATCGGGAAGACGCCGAGCTTGGCGAACGGGGGACGCTGCACCATCAAAATGATGTCTTCCAACGTCAAGTTGATGCCGCGCCGCCACGCATACTCGAAAATGTTGCTGACCAGCACATGTTCTTTATCGACGATGGGCTGTGCATTCCGCCCAACCAAGCCAAGCAGCGCGGTCACAATCGCGGTGATGCGCTCACGGTTGTGTTCCTCGTTTGCGTCCCAACCTTCTGTGGGTGCGGCGAGCGAGGCAAGGATGCTCACGGGCAGCCCGGCATCAGAACCGGGGGTGTAGATGCTGAAGCGGTTCGAGATGAACTTCAGCCAACGCATCCGGTCTTGCGTGATTCCCCAACTGCTCAAGCCTTCACGCCAGCGCCGTGCCACATCTGCCGAATACTGGGGAATATCCATTCCGGCGCGGCGCGCTTCGTCGATGTTCACCCAAGGAACGAAGTCTTCCGGACGGCTTTCGGGGAAGTTCAGGAGTAGATTGGTGATGTCCCCCTTCGGATCAATGATGATGGCGGGAATGTTATCGAGCGCGGCTTCTTCCAATAGGCTGATGCACAGCCCGGTTTTACCGCTGCCCGTCATCCCGACGACAACCGCGTGTGTGACGAGATCGCGCGAGTCGTAGTAGACCACATCTGAAGTCAACTTCTGAGTCGAAGGATCATACCGACGACCCAAATAGAATGTTGTAGGCGCTTCGATAAACGACATAATCGATCCTGTGTGAACTGAGTTTATGTTCCAGTATAGGACAATTCACCCCGCCCTGAATGCTCCTGAAATTGGGGCGGGGTGCAGTTTTGCTCTTAGCAGTCAAGACCGCTCGGCGTACCTGCTTCCGCCCAACGCCGCGCGAACTCCGCGAGATACTGAGTCGCAAGCGATGGATCACGGATGATGAGCAGGTTCTCGTCGTTGCTCTCCAACGCACTGGCAGAGAAGTTGAACGATCCTGTCAGCACAGTTTCGCCGTCAATGATGATCACTTTGTGATGCAGCACGAACGTATTCCCATCTTGGCGCACGTCGATTCCCGCACAGAAGAGCGGTGTGAGTTCCGAGAACTGCGTTTCGCTGCCAACCGTCTCGAAAATGCCCTGCACGCTCACGCCCGCGTCAAAGCGGTCGAGGATCGCTTCGCCCATTTCATCAATGGTGAACGAGAAGGTCATGAAGCGGATCGATTCGGTCGCGGCGTTGAGTTCACGCACCAAAACGGGCAGGACATCGGTTTCAGGCGCGAAGTACACTTCAATCGGGATGCCGTCTTGGGTAAACGTCACGTTGGGCGTATTTTCCGGCGAACGCGGACCGAAACGGCTGTTCAAGAACATCTCGTCAAATTCGGCTTGATAATTCGCAACGGCATTCCGTGACCGCAAGACGATAGCGTTGTTATTGTTGCGGTATACGTCGTTGATCGTGAAGTTCATCGAACCTGTCCACACAAACGTGTTGTCGATGATCACGAATTTGTCGTGCATCAGCGCGTTGCGCGTATCCGGCACAACCTGAATCCCGGCATCGACCAGTTGATCGAGCGTGGTTTCTTCGTCTTCCAGCCCGTCTTGTAGGTCAACCACCATGCGCACACGCACGCCGCGCGCGTCGGCGTCCAACAAGGCACGGGTGAGCGTTGGGAGGTTGAACTCATACGCGACCATGTCGATGGTTTGGCGTGCGCCCGCAATCGCGGCGGCAAGCACTTCATCCACGCCGCCGACATAGGTGCTGCTGTCACGGCTGCCAGTCGGGGCGGTGAAATACACCTGCCAGAAACCGCGCTGCGCGACAAATCCCTGCGGCAGGGTGGCGGTGATTACGCCGTCACTGCTCGTCGTGGGTGTACGCGTCGCGGTCGCGGGGCGGGGTGTGGGGGTGCGCGTAGCGGTCGCCGGACGCGGGCTAGGCGTGCGCGTTGGCGGAATAGGTGTCGCGGTCGCGGGGCGGGGTGTGGACGTTGGCGGGCGCGGGGTCGGTGTATTGGTCGCGGCTCCGGCAACATCGGTAAAACCGGGCAGATCGGTTGCAGGATCGGCGGGTGTGCCGCCGCATGCAGTCAGGAACAGCAAAACAGCGATCAACAGAGCGGCAGTACTACGGCGTATCGGCATCGACATCCTCGGCAGGTGATGAAGGTTCTGCATTAAAAAACCCCAGAATTGCGCCGAGATTCGGATCAGGCTCGGCAGGTTCCGGGGAGCTAATTTCGGCGGCGACAGCGCTCATCTGCGCACGGAGTTCGCCAAAATCGATGGCAGGCGCAGACGGGATTTCGCCGCCGTCGATCCATGTCGTCAGCACATCGATCACGGGAAGAAAATCTGCGGATTGTGCTCGCAGTCCGCTCCCCGTCAGCGCTTGAGGCGTGATCGGCGTGACGCTCATGGACTGCGCAATATCATCGAGAATGCGCTGCTGTTCCTCTTGGGAAAGTTGATCGCGCCTGCCGACCAGCCGATTGATACGCTTGAGCAGGGTATGAATCTGCTCGATGCGCGTTTCAGGCGAGTCGGCGGCTTGTGCTTCCGGTTGATTCAAGCGCGCTTCTGCCCACTTGAGGAGCGCCCCGGCTTCGGCGTCATTCAGGTCTTCGCGCCAGCCGGGGTCATCGTATAGGCGCTGAAGCGCGCCTTCACTTCCGGTCACGAGCGTTCCTTTCTGTTCTGTCAGTTCAGTCGGTGTCATCCGGGAAAAATGGCTTGAGCATCGCCACGATGTCGGCACGTCCATTTTGTTTGGCACGGTCGTAGGCGGTTTTGCCTTCAAAATCGACGCTGTAGGGGTTCGCGTCGTTTTCGAGCAGCCATTTCGCCATTTCGGTTTGACCGAACAATGCCGCGCCGTGCAGCGGACTCACGACTCCATCCGGGCTGTTGATCTCCGCGCCGAGGTCGTACAACAGCGATGCAATCGCCGTGCTCCCACCGATCACAGCGAAATACATCAGCGGAATGTTATGCGCGCCGGTATCGTCGATCATCTCCGGGTCTCCGTCGAGCATTGCTTCGACATCCTCGAACCTGCCGAGCATTGCCGCTGTTGTAATATCCAGCGGCGCACCGTGCGAGAGCAGAAATTCAGCGATCTCGCGGTTATTGGTGTGGGCAGCCGCCTGAATGGGCGTTTCGATCCAATCGGCGTTTTCATTCAGGAGAGCGGGCGTTTCCGCGAGAAGCTGCTGCACTTTTGGCAGATCGAAGTGGGCTGCGACGACGAACTCATTGATCTGTTCTTGGCTGGTGTTCATCGGGTCGCTCATGGAAAACCTTCCTTTGGCGGACTTGCTGAACGCATGTTCTTACTTCATTGTACCACAAATCACGCTCAAGCGGTGTGGTATAATTCCCTACATTTACTAGGTCAACCGGAGATTGTATGGTGCAAATCCGCCGCTGGGTCGTGCTGGTGATCGTGATCGCCGCTGTGCTGACCGTCGATCAGGTTACGAAAGCGCTTGTCCTCGCCAACCTGAACGTCGGCGAGTCGGTTCAGCCGATCCCTGCGCTGCAAGACTTCTTCCAGATCACCTTGACTGAAAATCGCGGTGCGGCATTCGGGTTCTTGCCACAAGGCGGCGATATCTTTCTGATCATCGCCTTCATCGTTGTCATCGTCATGCTGTTTGTCTACCCTCGGCTCGAACCCGATCAATGGACGGGACGGATCGCCGTTGGGATGGTCAGCGGCGGCGCACTTGGAAACGCGATGGATCGGCTTCAGCACGGCGTGGTGATCGATTTTGTGCATTTGCAAATTCCGGGTGTGATTTCGAACGTCTCTAATATTGCCGATCACGCGATTGTGTTTGGCGTGCTGGTATTGCTGGTGATGAGCTGGCGCAGCGACTCCCGTCCGAAGCCGACTCCTGACACCAGCAGCACGAATGAAGTGCCGTCACGGGGCGAGTGAGGCGGCGCGGATCACATAATTATCAAAGCGGACTTCAACCGGCGTTCCGAGTGGGGCGACTGCTGTTATTCCGGCGAATCCGCTGGAATAACGGTTGTCGTGTATGTCCGCGATAAACTCACCGTTTACCCACAGCGCAAGATAATCACCGACACACGCCACGCGCATCTGATTCGGATTCGCGTCCTGCCCAATCGCGGAATGGGTCGTCCATGCGATAAGGGGATCAATTGTTCCGGTCGCGCCGCGCCGAATCGTGTATGCGCCGTCACCACTGATCAAGAAGTAATAGCCGTCTCCCGTATTGCTCGCTGATCCCCGGCAGACCACGCCGTAACCGTTATCGCGCTCAGTCGAATATTGCAGTGTATTGACCTCAATCAGCACATCGGTATGCGGCGTTCCGTTGAGCGTCCATGCGATACCCCCCTGTTCGAGCCGCGCCCAATATGCGCCATCTTCGATTCCAAAGAAAATCCCCTGCGCGGTATCGCGGTAAAACTCCCATTCGTGTGGCTGATCAAAGGTGGTGCGGGATTCTTCGCTTCCGCCGATCACCACTGCTTCAGGTTGAGGGGCAGCGGTGCAGGCTGTAACCAGCATTAACGTTAACAAAGTTGCACCCGTCCGAATCCGCCGTTGTAGGTTCAAAACCTGTGTCATTGCGTGAAAAACTCCCCTTTATTCCTGTTTGCCCCGCTCATTGATCGGTGTATAATCTCCGAAACAGGGATCGAGTAGAAGTTAGAAGCCCATGATAGAAGTTGTCATTGATAGTATCCGTGTAAGCTTGATGTCGCAGCATCGTTTGGTCATCCTCAAGGACATGAACAGCGATCGCTATCTGCCCATCTGGATTGGACCCTGCGAAGCGGATGCCATCACGGTTGAACTTCAGGAAATGCCGCCGCGCCGCCCGCTGACTCATGACTTGCTCAAGAACATGATTCAGGAATTGGGTGGGCATGTCGTCCATATCCTGATCAATGATCTGCGCACGGATGTGTTTTATGCGCGCATCGTGATCGAAGTCGAAAATCGTCAGATTGAGGTTGATTCGCGTCCGAGTGATGCGATTGCGCTGGCTGTTCGCGCCAAAGTGCCGATTTTCGTGAATGATGCGGTGATGGACAAGGGCGCAATTCAACCGGAAGACGATGTTGAAAATCAAGTCACGGCGCAAGAAGGTGAACTCGGCGAAGATCGGCTGAGCGCGTTTAAGGATTTCGTCAACACACTCGATCTTGAGGACTTGGACGACGAAGAGGATTAGAGCACCCCGCTGTATGATCCCGCGCGGGGAATCAAGACAGGACAGTTTACGGCGATGCTGCCCGACGGCGGCACGCCGTTTTGTTTCTCTTTAGGACGCGAACAAACCGCCATGACGTATGATCCCGCGAGTATTGCCCCGTACAGTCAGGATGCTGAAGAAGCCGCCCTCGGCGCGGTGTTGATCAATCCCGAATCGTATTTTGCGATCGCGTCATTTTTGCGCCCCGAAGATTTTTTCATCTTGCGCCACCAGTACATCTGGGAGGCGATGTCGCGGCTTGCGGAGCGGAACGAAACGATTGATCTGCTGACGGTGCGTGAAGAATTACGCGCGCAAAGCCGCTTAAACGACATCGGCGGGGCGGGCTATCTGACTCAGCTTACGCTGAATGTGCCGACCTCGGTTCATGCCGAAGTGTACGGGCGTTTGGTCGAACGCGCGGCGGTGCGCCGTCGTCTGCTGACTGCGGCTGATGAAATACGCGGGTTGGCGATGGATGAAACGCTGTCACTCGATAAAGTGGTCGGTGACGCGGAAGGCAAGCTGTTTCAAGTAACGGAGCGCAATCTACGCCGTGACATGGTGCCGATGCGCGAGGCGATCAGCGAATATTTTGACCGTCTCGAACACTTGATGGCACACCCGGATGAGCCGCTCGGCTTGCCGACGGGATTCCGCGATTTGGATACGATTCTCGGCGGCTTGCAGCGCTCCGACCTGCTGATTTTTGCGGGTCGCCCGGGGATGGGAAAATGCGTCACCGGAGATACGCTGATCCCGACTCAGCATGGACTGATTCCGATTGAGCAGTTGAAACCGCAAGGTGCAGGCGAAGGTTTTACG
This sequence comes from Anaerolineae bacterium, assembly GCA_026645745.1. Taxonomy (GTDB): domain Bacteria; phylum Chloroflexota; class Anaerolineae; order Aggregatilineales; family Phototrophicaceae; genus Flexifilum. The sequence goes on from JAPKMU010000201.1 coordinate 6,548, forward strand.
CCGCTCGAAATTGGTGTTCAAACGCCTTACGGAATGCGGATGACGAGTCATTTTTATGACAGCGGCATCAAGCCCACGCTGAGAGTGACAACGCTACTCGGTCTTGAGTTAACGGGTACGTACAACCATCCTGTTATGGTGCTTGATTGTGACGGGGAACGTAAGTGGAAAACGCTTGATCGACTAGTGGTTGGCGACTTCGTAGCAGTTCAGCGTCATAGTCCAGTGTGGGGTGATAACACGGAATTACCCTCTTTTACCTACCCCTATAATGCTAACCTCCGTTCAATGATCGTTCCCAAACTCCCCACACGCATGACACCAGATCTCGCCTATGTTTTGGGATTGCTAGCGGGGGATGGAAACTTAACTCAAAAGAATTATGTCGCGATTAGTTCAGCAGATCCCGAAATTGTAAGTGTGTTTTACGCGTGGGCGGCGGAACTGGGTGTACATCCTCGTCAAAATTCCGCCTATGACCATGAAATTGGGAGTGTTGTTGTAAACACTTGGCTCAAACACCTCGGTTTGAGCGGATACGCCCATGAAAAAGAAGTCCCCTATACCGTGCTTCGTTCAGATAAGGAATGCATTTGTGCTTTTTTACAAGGGCTATTTGACACGGACGGACATGCCGAACTGCAAAATGGGTATTTACAGCTTGCGACCACTTCTAGAAGACTTGCAGTACAAGTTCAAATTCTGCTTCTACAGTTTGGGGTTGTGAGTCGGCTCACCTTTAGGCCTAACGATTACCGCGGTGCATGGTCTCTTAGGATCACGGGAACGGCGGCGCGCAACTTTTATGAGCGGGTCGGTTTCCGATTGACTCGTAAGCAGGATCGCCGCAACCTAGTACCTATTCACTCAAACACCAATAAAGATGTTGTCCCTTACTTGCCGAAACGCATATCACCGATTGCTAGCGATGCAACCTCAAACTACTATCGGTACTTCCTCGGTCAGAGGAAGGCATCTTATGAGGTTCTTGATCGGATAGCTGCTTACGCCCCAGAAGTGAAACCGCTCCTTGATCCGCCATTCTACTGGGATGAGGTGACAAGTGTTGTTGATGCTGGCTTGCAGCACTGCTATGACCTGACCATTCCGGATGGATCGAGCTTTGTTAGCAACGGAATCGTGAGCCATAACACCTCGTTTTTGCTTTCCGTCGCGCTAAACGCCGCCAAACTCGGCGGGCGTATCCTGATCTTCACGATGGAAATGGGATCGGATCAAATCGTGCAGCGTCTCGTCTCGATGGAGACGGGGATCAATACGCAAAAACTGCGCCTCGGTCAGCTTTCACAGCAGGAATGGGCGCGCTTCGTTCAAGCGAGCGGTAAGCTCGGCAGCCTGCCGATTTTTATTGACGACACGCCTTCGATGACTCCGCTGCAAATCCGCACCAAGTCGCGGCGTATCGCGCATGAACACGGTTTAGACCTTGTGATCATCGACTACTTACAGTTGATGACCGCTGGAACAGGGTACGAGAACAACCGCGTTCAGGAGATCAGCTATATCAGCCGCAATTTGAAAGAGATGGCGCGCGAACTCAACGTGCCGGTGTTTTCGGCGGCGCAGCTTTCGCGCGCGGTCGAAAGCCGTCAAGACAAGCGCCCGCAGTTGAGCGACTTGAGAGAATCGGGATCGATCGAGCAGGACTCGGATATTGTGATCTTTCTGTACCGCGATGCCGTCTACAACGAAGCGACTGAATTCCCAAATATGGCGGAAGTCATCATTTCTAAGCATCGCAACGGACCGACAGGGACGATCAACTTGCATTTTGAAAAATCGCTGACGAAGTTCAGCGATGCGCGCACCCAAACGATTGACTTGAGCAGCCTATGACGCCTTTCGCCGGATTCTCGCCCGGTAAACCGCGAGTGTTCACGTTACCCGCCGCTTTCATCACCGAATTGATGCCGTTGATCGATGATGCGGCGGAACTCAAAGTGATCCTGTTCACCTTTTGGGCGATTCAGCAACGCGAAGGGCAGTATCGCTATTTGCGGACGGAAGAATACGCCGTCGATGCCGCGCTGATCGACGGCATGCGCGCCGCTGATCCAAGCACGCCGCCGGAAGTCACGCTGACGCGGGCGCTGGCGAAGGCAGTCGAACGCGGCGCGCTCGTTTCCGCAGACGTTACGCTTGACGGAAAGCCTGAAACCCTGTATTTCGTGAATGCGGAGCCGGGACGCGCCGCCGTCGCGCAGATCAACGCCGGACAGTGGCAGCCGGGGCAGCCCGAAGCGCCTGTTGAAATTCTGCCGGAACGCCCGAACATTTACCGCTTGTATGAGGAGAACATCGGCGCACTCACCCCGTTGATCGCCGATGCGCTTAAAGACGCGGAACGCTCGTATCCGCCGGGATGGGTGGAAGAAGCGATCCGCGCCGCCGTCGAAAATAACGCACGCAGTTGGCGCTATATTCAAGCGGTGCTCAAGCGCCGCGAGCAGGAGGGTAAAGCTGGTGAGACCGCTCAAGGATCATCTGAACCCCATGATGAATGGTATCTCCCCCGGTAGCGGCGCGGATTTCGACCCGGACGCAATCGGCAGCGATCATGTTTGCCCGGTGTGTGGGGGGTTGGGTTATGTGCGTTATGACCTGCCTGTCGAACACCCTGACTTTGGCAAGCTGTTTCCCTGTCCGCGTGGTCACGCGGTCAACGACGCCAGCCGACAGCAAACACTCCGCAAGCTGGGTAACTTAGAGGCGCTGGCGGACAAGACCTTTGCTCAATTCCAAGTCGATTCTGATGCGTGGAATATGGAGGAGTCCGCTTCTATCGAGTCGGCGTATCGCGCGGCGGTCGAATACGCTCAAGCGCCGACGGGCTGGTTTTTGCTTCAAGGCGGGTGCGGCGTGGGCAAAACGCATCTCGCGGCGGCAGTGGCAAATGCGCGCCTAGAAGCGGGCGACACGGTATTGTTTATCACCGTGCCGGATTTGCTCGATCATCTGCGGGCGACGTATGCGCCAACCAGCGAAGAAGGCTATGATCAACTATTCGAGCGTGTACGCAGCGCACCGATGCTCATCCTTGATGACCTCGGTACGGAAAATCCAAGCGCATGGGCACAGGAAAAATTGTTTCAGTTGTTCAACC
>JAPKMU010000202.1 GCA_026645745.1 Anaerolineae bacterium
CTCCAGCGTCCCGATTTGGTCGACCAACTTTCGAGATCCAATGAGATGCTCCGTGTTGAACGGAGCGCGACAAGACATTACGCAGATATTTGGGATGCCTTGATTCGTGGCTGGCTTGAAGGGATTGTTGTTCGTATCCAGTATCGTAAAGCGCGCTCGGTAGAAATCGATGAGCACGAAATCGAACCGTATTTATTTGAGCCGATGCCTCTGGGTGATGGAGTCTATCTGATCGCTTGGAGTCATCAACGTCAAGCACTGCGCACATTCAAGCCTGATCGAATTGAGCGTGCTGTGTTGACTACACAGCGGTTCGAGAAACCTTCTCTTGATGTGAACGAGTTATTGAAGACGGCATGGGGCATTTGGTACGGTGATGATGATTTGCAGATTGTGGAACTGATTTTTAAGCCACAAGTCGCGCGGCGGCTTATGGAATCCATCTTCCTGCCAACTGAACAAAAGGAATTATTGCCGGACGGCAGCCTACGTTGGACTGCGCGTGTAAACGGACTCCTAGAAATACTCTCTTGGGTACGGAGTTGGGGTGATGAGGTACGGGTAGTTGCGCCGGAAGAACTCCGTGGAAAAGTCATGGCGGACCTGCGTAGTGCGCTCGCACAGTACGAGGAGCAGTGAAGATGCCATTTGAACTTAGGTGGACGGGGCATCCCTTTATCGATATTGGATTGGCGACACTTGCGGCGATGGCGGGAAAACAGATGCCGTCAATGCTAGACGAGCAAGACTTCCGCGCCGCTGCCGGAAAACTGAAATTCTGGTACAGCCAGCATCACGCGGCACGGAACTATATATCCACCGTTTTTACCAACTCGCACTTCACGCAGCCAAGTATGTCTCAGGAGCAGCGCGAAGCATATGCGGATCGCTACCTATTCGCATTCGATCACGACCATCTCGCTGAAGTGAGCGAGATGAAGTGTGTCTTTTTCCCGGAGCTTGCTGCCGTTGAAGTGGCATACCGCCAGCACATTCCTCTTCTAAACGGCGAAGACGTTGGCAATTTCTCCTCACTGGGGCGCGATGGACTTCCCGTGAGCGGATTGGCATTGCTGGCTGTCCATGCGCTCCCATTTGGCTGTCTCAAATGTGGTGGGCGTTTGCTGGGATTTCATCAGCAAGCTGCCGAAGGGACAGCAGTCATGCAAATGGCACTTACCCGGGCAATCTATGAACAAAATATGCGCGCCCTTGCCATGGTGCCGCCTGATGAGAAGGCGAAGTATCCCGATTTTGGTGGCAAGCCGAAACTTCGTTACGTAGATCAGCTTATCAAGACCCGACAGCGCCTTTCCGACCGAAGGGCGAACCTTGACTACATCACCGGTTACTACTTCAGTAACTATGGTGCGGGAGCAGAGATCGAAATCCTTCGGCTGGATCACACCGTGTTGAGCTTCGTCAATCGCGCACAACTTGATGCCAACAGTGCGTGGAATCAGGCGGTTGCACTGAATTGGGTTCGCAAAAAACAGGAGGAACTTGAGCCGGACGACGAAACCCGTATTGCAGGTGGGCGACGCAATTTACTGTATGAACGACTATTTCAACTGCCGGATAACGCACTTGCATTTCTTGCATGTATACGCGGAGTCCACGATTGGCACTTAATTGAACTCTTCATTGAGGAGGTGATGGCAATGGATCAGCAGCGAATTGACACATACCGCAGGTTGGGCGATCTGCTGGCGAAGTACGCGCTAGATCGTGATATGGAAAACCAACCGCTCAGTTTTTACATTCGTTTTTCGCGGGCACGCTCATACACCATGCTTCGCGGAATCATTCGCTCAGCGGCAGAGCAAATCTACCGAATGGGTGGAGACACGCTTCTGTTTACATATGACGACTTCATCGCCGCATTTGAGCATCCCAGCGAACGCACACACAACTGGTGGCTGGCGCGTGATCTCATTTCGATCCGCCTGCTGGAGCAACTCCATAAGGCGAAGGTAGATTTCTCGCAGATAGAACAGGAACAACCCGGTTCGACCGCGCATGAAGACGAAGAGGAGTAGCAACAAACATGGCATTCATCACGGGCTTGTTATTGATCGATGCACCAGCATCAGCGCTGAACAACGGCGAGGCGGACAATATTGAAGCGAAAGTAAAGACGATTCGTGTTGGGCGGCAGCACTATCCATACGTGTCGGCGCAGTCATTTCGTTACTGGTTGCGCGAAACGCTCGAAAAGTACAATTCGAAAGACCATTGGAACGCCTCACCCGTATACACGGAGGCAAAAGGGAAGCAGCAGGCATACACCGTTGGCGATCCGATTACGCACCCCGACGATGACTTGTTCGGCTACATGCGGGCGACCAAAGACGAAACGGTTACGCGGGTGTCTCCCTTCCGTACCAGCACGCTCGTGTCAATTGCGCCAGCCGATATTGTGCACGACTTCGGTGTAATGGCGCGCCTTCAGAAAGAAGCAGGAGATAAAGAGGGCGTTCTGCTGCATCAGCATGAATTCTACCGAACGACGCTGCAAGGACTCTTTTCGCTTGATTTGCATTGGGCAGGGATGTTCACCAACCAGATGCGATCTGGTTTTCAGAATCTTGGCGCAGAGACCGGGCGCAAAGCACAAGAACTCGGGCTGGATCGGATTGAGGCGGCACGTGCTTATCGCCTGCCTGTAGCAGAACGCATCCGTCGAGTTCAGGTTTTGCTTCGCGCATTGGGGAGGCTAGAAGGTGGGGCAAAGCAAACCCTACACTACACTGACGTGAGTCCTGCGTTTGTGATCATGGCAGTGACGAGCGGTGGCAATCATGTCTTTGGACATGCCGTGCAGCCAGATGATCAGGCACAGCCGTTGGTCAACCGAGGTGCATTTGAGCAGCTTCGTGACGTATTGCAAGGCGATTTGAAATCAGCGGTTTATGTGGGGCGTGTTGCCGGTTTCATGGACAGTTCGCAGAGCATTCTCGATGAGTTCGGTCTGACCACATTGCATCCGCGTCAGGCGTTTGATGCACTGGCAGAAGACCTTACCGCGCACCCTGAATGGTTTGACTGATCATGCAAGCGCTGAAGATCGTCGCGGAGGGACTGACAACGTCCTTCCGCTACCCGCACTTCGTACAAGGGATGCATCCTACGTTCGATATGCCGCCCCCCGCGACGCTGTACGGACACATGTGCAGCGCCATCGGTGATTATTTTGATCCACAGCGCACCCGGTTTGCCTTTCATTTTCAGTATGAGGGGAGATTTACCGACTACGAGCATCTACATTTTTTTGGCAAAACGCCAAAGATGAATCCTTTCAAGCGCGATCAGCTCTTTCGCCCGCGGTTAACGCTGTATGTCGAGGACGTGACGCTGGAAGAGTTCTTCCGTCATCCCCGCTATGCAATTGCATTGGGGCGGGCACAGGATTTGGTGACATATCGAAGTGTCAAGGTGATCGATCTGATTCCGGCGGAACGTGCCTACTATGATGGCACGCTGCTGTCATTAAGGGATGCGCCGTACATCGGCGGACGATTCTACGCTGTGACCATGCCTCGTTTTATTGATGATCGCCGCATTCCCGAATGGGGACAGTACGCCGTTCTTCCGCACAGCGACAAACCGCCAATCTACCCGCCAACAGCCGATGATCGATTTAATCTTGGTACACCTTCGTTTGATATCTTAGTCGATCCCACCGAACCGCATCCATTTGAGCCGGGAATCAACCGGGGAATCGTGTGGCATTCATGGCGGTGAAGTTTGTGATTCCGGATGCACTAAACCCGACTGAGCTTGAGGACGTGCTGGCAAAAAGCGCGGACAATGGTGGGGATACGCTGGCGGAACATACGTGGGCGGTGCTTAGCCGACTTGCCGATCAGTACCGTTTGCGCCCTAGACTTCCCTCGGTCATTGGTGATGTGCGCCTATGGCATCGGCTGTATTGGGGATGTTTCCTTCATGACTTTGGGAAGGCAGCACGAGAGTTCCAAGACCGACTGCGTTCTCCAAAGAGCGAAAACACTTGGTCACAAGGACATCACCGGCATGAGGTGTTGTCCCTTGCTTTCGTTGACCATGCGTTCCCACCGGGAAACCCCGATCGCCTATCCGTAATCGCTGTCGTGATTGCACATCACCGTGATTTTGCGGCGGGTCTCGGAGGTGGCTCACCTGATAGGCTGATCAGCGTTCGGTATGGGGCACATGCGCCAGCAGGCAAACCGCTCCGTGAACAAGAAGAACAAGCGAAGCGTGTCGAGTTTCTCGCGTCACAACTTGATTTGCCACTGACAATGCGCTTGTGGAACTGGTTAACAACTTTCGGAACGGCATGGGCGCGGGCATTGGGATTTTCTGAGAACGATGTGTACCCGATATCCGTTGAACCCGTGACGTTGAGCGCGCCAAACATCCGACGCTGCCTGAGCGATTTTGCTGCCTACTACTACGAGCGAGAGGATCGTCTTGTAGAAGACGCTGCCATTTTGCGAGACTTACATTATCGCGGTTTGATCTTGACTGCTGATCATGCGGCTTCGGCGGGTACTGATCCATTTCCGCCTTTCGTGCTGACGATGCAGCAAGCACGACATGCATTGGATGATCAAGGGCGCATGCTCAATCCCCATCAGACAGCAGTGCTCACGAGTGCTGAAGGATCGGCGATTTTGGTTGCGCCTACTGGGAGTGGCAAGACGGAGGCTGCATTGATGTGGGCAGCGCGTCAGATGGAACTACGCCCTGTACCACGCCTGTTTTATACGCTGCCTTACCAAGCAAGTATGAACGCAATGGAGCGGCGGCTGAAGCGAGATTTCTTCGCAAAACAGGCGGATCATGTCACTGTGCAGCACAGCCGAGCGACACTTGCGTATTACCGCGAACTTATGGGAATCGATGGTGGGGCTGAGGAGACGCGAAGGGCAGTGGCAGGCGCACGCGAGAAGAAGAACCGCGTCCGGCTAAACTACTACCCCGTGCAGGTGTTCAGCCCTTATCAAATGTTGAAAGCAGCATTCCAGCTTAAGGGATACGAGCCGCTGCTGGTCGATTACACCGATGCGCTGTTCATCTTTGATGAGATTCATGCTTATGACGCGGCGCGGTTGGCACTGATCATCACGACGATGAAATGGCTGGCGACGCATTTCGGCGCGCGTTTTTTGGTCATGACTGCGACAATGCCGCCGATGGTGAAAAAGGCGCTGGATAACGCACTCGCGAAACCTGCTGAGATCATCGCTTCCGAAGCAACCTTTGAGGCGTCAAGGCGTCACAGTGTACAACTGCGTGACAGCGACCTCATGGAACACCTTGACCGACCATACGAGGACTGGCAGCAGGGGCGATCCGCGCTGGTATGCTGCAACACGGTATCACGAGCGCAGTCTGCATATCTGCGCCTCAAACAGAAATTCGAGGCGGTGGGACTCAATCCGCTTGATCACCTGCTGCTGCTGCACGGGCGTTTTAACGGCAAGGATCGCAATGAAAAGGAGGTGAGACTTGCGGAGCGCGTCGGCGTGCGCGCGCCCCATCGAACACCAACAATCATCGTTGCGACTCAGGTGGTTGAGGTCAGCCTGAATATTGATCTTGATGTTCTGTACACAGATCCCGCGCCGCTGGAAGCGCTGCTTCAGCGGTTCGGACGGGTGAATCGTGGGCGCGATTATCCGGCGGAAACACCGGAGACTGCGCGCTTGTGTCCGGTGATCGTGTTTAAGCACCCGCTCGGCAAAGACGATTCGCGTCCCTATGATCACCGAATTGTTGCGCGAAGCCTTGAAGTGTTGGAGCGGTACTGTGCGGATAAGCCGATTGATGAAGCGCTGGTTACGACCATGCTTGGTGAGATTTATGCCGGAGAAGTGGAGATGGAGTGGCAGCGCACATACGATCATCAAGCTGAGACTTTCGAAGCCAGTTTGAAAACGCTTGTGCCGTATCAAGCGGCTGATCCGACACTGGAACAGCAGTTTTACCATTTGTTCGATGGTGTGGAGGTTTTACCGCTCGCTTTGTATGCTCAATGGGAAGGCGCTCCAGATTATCTTAGCGGCAGCCAATACCTTATCAGCATCGGCTGGCGGCAGTTGGGTCGATTGAAACAGGATGGAAAGGTACATCCAAAAGAGGAACAGCAGTATTTCTATCAGGTGGCAGTGCATTATGATGAGGAATTTGGGCTTGACCTGAATCACCAGCTTGGGAGCGATGACGACGTATGACGGATCATGCGCAGACAACGAGCGCGCAACTGCTGTTGGCAGGGTTGACCGTGCAGCACCTCCGTTTCACCGTACAGGCTGTTGAAGCGTTGGCATTCTTCGATCAGCCGGGATCAGCACTTCGCGGCGGATTGTACCGCGCGCTCACGGATCATTTTTGCACCGAGTCAACGAACATAAAGTCGAATGACCATGCAGTACGCTGTCCAGTATGCTGGTTGATGGCGCTGGAAGACCCGCTGCATCAGCGTGGGCGAGATGTCGCGCGCCCGTTGACTATTCAGCCGCCGGAACGATCGCGGTATGGCAAAGGGGAACGGCTCACTTTTGGCATTTCGCTCATTGGAGAAGCGCGTGATTTGCTCCCGTATGTCGTGCGGGCTGTAGAGTGGATGGGCGAAAACGGCGTGGGCAAAGGGCGAGGGCAGTTTCGTCTCAATGCGGTACATGAATATAGTCCGCTCTGGGATGTGGAGCGATTGCTGATGGATGGTCGGACTGTCCATACACCAACATTGGAAGTGAATACTGCCCGCATAGCGGATCGCGCGGCTGCATTGTCGTCCGATCGAATCACCATCCATTTTCTGACGCCTACCCGGTTAACGGCAGAGGGCAAACTCATGAAGATACCCGATCCGGCAGTAATGGTGGCGCGATTGATCGAACGCTGCCAAAACTTATCGGAGCATTACGGTGAGCAGGGCGCAAAAGCTTCTACAGCACAGTGGAAAGCGGCAGCCGAGCAGCTTGCTGAACAGGCGGCACGGTTGAGTATTGCGTATCACGAGATCGAATGGATTGAGGCGTTGAGCGGGAGCAAGCGTCAAGGGCGAACGACGCCCATCAGCGGCTTTACCGGAGCTGTGCGTTGGGAAGGGGAGATGACATCGCTGCGGGAATGGCTGCTGTGGGGGCAGAGTGTACAGGTGGGGAAGGATACAGTGAAGGGAAACGGATGGTATCGGATCATCACATGACCCAGTTTCAACGCTCTTCGATCCGACGTGGATTTTGAAAGACTAAGCAGATCTTCACCGAGACCAACCACTGGATGGGCATCAGCGCCACTCGACCCGCTGAGGGTTTCTGAAATTCATCTGGGCATGTTGCAGTACTTGCACACTCGCTCCTTTACGATCAAGGAGATTGGTAATGTATGGAGGTCAATATGCCCATTATTCCTCACTTGATCGCGGATCAATTCGGGTCGCATGTCGGAAAGTACAGCGAACGGCTGAAGGTCACACAAAAAGGAGAGACGCTTCAACAAGCGCCGCTGCTGCACTTGGAAGCCGTTTATGTGCTGAATCGCGGAGTCAGTATTTCGGCGGATGCACTTGAAGCGTGCTGCGAACGCGGCATTCCGGTCTTCTTCGTCGATCCGTTGGGGATTCCGTATGCGTCCGTCTACTCCGGCGGCTTGATGGGAACGGTCTTGACACGGCGTGAGCAGATGCGCGCCTTTGACGACGAGCGCGGCGGGTATCTCTCGCGGGCTTTCGCGGAGGGCAAGATTCAGAACATGGCGGTGACGCTGAAGTATTTGGCGAAACTGCGCAAGGATACGCCCGAAGCCGAGGCGCTCAAGAGGGCAGCATCCGATGTACTCGATCATCTCGCTTGGTTGGATCGACTCTCCGAAACAACTGCTGACGGACTGCGTCCGGGGCTGCTGGCTGCCGAGGGGAACGCCTCTGCCCGTTATTGGAGCGCGGCGATTCCGCTGATGCCGCCGGAGTACGGCTGGACGCATCGTGAAGGGCGTGGCGCGGGCGATCCGCTGAACCAACTGCTGAATTACGGGTACGGCATCCTGTATGGTCAGGTGGAACGCGCCTTGGTGCTGGCAGGGCTTGATCCGTTCGGCGGCTTCATCCATGTAGATCGCCCCGGCAAGCCGAGCTTAACCCATGACTTGATCGAGGAGTTCCGGCAGGCAGTCGTGGATCGGGTGGTTTTCGGATTGGCGGCGCGCGGCTTTGTCGTGGAGCGCGATGAGCAGGGACGGCTGATGGAGGATGTGCGCCGGACGTATGCCGAGCACGTCTTGAGCCATTTGGATGCAGCGGTGCGCTACGAGGGTGGGCGAAAACCGCTTGGTCAGGTGATCCAGACACAGGCGCGGCGGCTGGCGCAGTACTTGCGCGGTGAGCGAAGCGAATACATCCCTTACCGGGCGGAGTGGTAGCCATGCACCTGTTGGTTTTCTATGACATCAGTGATGATCGTGTACGGACGAAAGTCGCCTGTACGTGCGAGGATTATGGACTGGATCGGATTCAGCTTTCGGCGTTTTATGGACAGTTGAATCGGACGCTCCAGCGGGAGTTGATCCGCAAATTGGGGGATTTGCTCGGCGACACGCCGGGCTGCATTCAACTCGTCCCGATCGCAAGTGAAGAATGGCATAAACGCATGGAGGTAGGCAGCGTATGCTCGACGATTCTCAACTCCTAACCGTGACCGACCTGAAGCAGTATGCGTACTGCCCGCGCGTGGTCTACTACGAACGCTGTCTGCCGCACATCCGACCGCGCACCTACATGATGGATGCCGGAAAGGATGCTCACGAGCATGAGCAGGATCGCGCAGCGCGCCGGACGATCACCCGCTACGACACGGCGGAAGGTGAACGCCGCTTTAATGTGCCGCTGGTCAGCAGACCGCTTGGGCTGCGGGGGCTGCTTGACGAAGTGGTTTTCACACCCGATGGCAAAGCGATACCGGTCGATTACAAGTTGGCGACTAGCGCGGGAAACAATCATCGCATCCAGCTTGCGGCATATGCGCTCCTGCTAGAGGCGGACAGCTTGTACCGCGTGGAGTACGGATACTTGTACCTGATCCCCACACGTAAGCTGGTGAAGGTGATGATCACTCCTAAACTGCGAGACGTGACCCAAACGATGCTGCATCAAGCGCAGACAATGATCGCGCTTGAACAGATGCCGCCGCCGGTTGACCGTGTAGGGCAGTGTGCCGCCTGTGAATTCCGACGGTTTTGTAATGATGTATAAGGAAGACCTGTAATGCCGCAGCTCCCCCCGATTTTGACGCAGTTACCGATCTGCGACTCCAGTCGAACATGTGTACGCAAAACAAAGGTTGCACATGCAAAATCGACCTCGTATAATCGTCACCATGCTTCGGAATCGGGGATGCAGGTCATTTATGACCTAAAACGGCTGGAAAACGCACCCGGGCTTCACCGAACTTCGACCCGCTGAGGGTATTGAAACGATTTTTGCCCTGTAATGAGTCCTAGATTTTCCGTGGCTTCACCGAACTTCGACCCGCTGAGGGTATTGAAACCCCAATGACTATATCGAACGATATTATATTGATCAGGCTTCACCGAACTTCGACCCGCTGAGGGTATTGAAACTTAGAGTCTGTCATGTAAA
>JAPKMU010000203.1 GCA_026645745.1 Anaerolineae bacterium
TGTACCGCTTGCGAGAGGTTCACGCTGAAGATCCTTGATACGTTGTGCGAGAGATTTCCCTCAGCGTAGCAAAGGTGATTTTCAGGAGCGTGCATTTTTGCGCGGGGAGTGCAGAATTTGGCAAACAACTCGTCGAACAGGCAAATACGGAGTACCCTTCGCTTTTGTGGACGAATTGAAGTGGTAGGGAATGAGCGCATGAGTGGACAACATGATATCTATCGCGCTTTGGCGATCAGTGCTGTGATCTTTTCCCTTCTTGTGGTTGTCACTGCTTCGACCTCGGCTCAGTCAGTCGTGGTGGATGTGCCTGAACCCAACTGCACCGCTGAGATGCCCTGTGAAACTCGTCTCAGCTATGCGGGGCGCATTATCAGCTACCAGCAGTCAACCTATTCCCTTTACATCCAAAATGATGATCGTTCAGGGTATTCTAGATATGATCTCAGTGAATATAGATTATTCCCGCCCCAACTCAATGGCTTGATGGACTTGGTATTCTTTGAGGATGCAGGATTAGTGGCATTCTATCAACATGATGGACATGGGCATCTGCGCATTTACTCACTGGTCACCGGACAATTGGAGACCGTAAACGTCGGTGTATATCCTTCTGAACTGGTGATGTGCAATCCCTATTCGAGGCTGCTCTACCTCACGCCGAATTTCATTGTGCGATTGGGAGAAACGAATCAACTGGCGATCTGCGAGGTGAACGATCAACGGCAGCTTCTCATTCATATTTTCGATGTGACTTCGGGGGCGATTGTTCAAACCATTGATTTTGGTAGAGTGGGAAGGGGAATAGGAAGTCGTGAAGTTCCGTGGGGAAGCCTCGTCGGTGGTCTGGATGGTCGACTGTACATCATGACCGCGTCAGAAGCACCACTAGAGCGATTGGCTGACTACAGCGCAAATAGAACGGAAAACACCTTCACGATATTTGCCTTTACGCCTCGAACAATGGCTTGGACGGCTGAAACAATTTTACCGCAACAGATATGGAACGATTCCCGCTTCATGTCGCGCTCCAGATACCCACTGACTGCTTTTCAATTTGTCGGTGTAGATACGGTAGGTCGCTACTATTTCTATACCAGTTGGACTGAGCAGGATCTTCAGTTCCACACTGAAGTTGCCCGTGTGGCGTTGTCAGACGACCAAACCGTGTGGATTACGGATCGTGATGTAGGTCAACGGGGAGTCTTCTCAGGGCTTTCAATATCTGGTGAAATGCTGCTGCAAGCCGGTCCTCGTATCCAAGACGCCTTGGTTGTTGATGTCCAAGATTATGTTCCGGTGCTTCCCACGCCTACACCATCTGCATCGTCACTACCCGCTCGCCGCTCAACATGACAGAGGTGCTATTCATTTCAGCAAGGTACTCATTGATACAATCTCCTTGTCATCACTTGCATGCCGCTCAACATGACAGAGGTGCTATTCATTTCAGCACTCTGCGCCACATCCCGAATATCGTTGAACAAATCCTGTACTGCTTGCGAGAGGTTCACGCGAACGTCCTTTGCTGCTTAAGTGAGAAAGACTACACTCAGCATAGAGTGGACGAACGCCGCAAACCGGGGAATTTACGCTTAGGCGACCGCGAAATTACAGGGGATGAGAAGGGATATGTCGAAACAGATGATATGGGGTTGGCTCGTTTCATCGCTTGGTGTACTCGTTCTGTGTTTTGCATTGAACTTACATGGCGCAGCGCAGGGAACAGACGAGAGTGTCTTGGTGGCAACCCCGACGGAAGCAGGCATCCAAATCTATTCTGTTGATGTTTTCGGGCAGGAGTCGCTGATACGCACTCTGACCGAATTTCGGGTCGGGGATCCTAACGATCAGGATCTGTGGTTCATTGATGAGCCATCGAATATGACCGTCTCGCTGGATGGCACACAGATTGCGTTTACGGCACAACGGGCTGGTGAGTGGGCATTGTTTGTGTATACACTGGCGACCGACGCACTGCAAGAGATTACGCTTCCGGAAGCGCTCATCCCTACGTGGTCACCGGATAGCAGCGCGATCCTCCTCACGGTTGGTAGCGATGAACCACCGTACAACGACTACGTCTATGACTTGGTTGAGCAGCAACTCATCCAACTTACGAATACACCTCAGTACGGGGAGCGGAGTTTCCGCTGGCTGCCGAACAGTTCGGGGTTGTTGTACGTTGGGCTATATAGGGAATGCGAGACGTGTGAGTCTATGGGCCAAGCGCTTTACTATGTCAGTCGTGACGGCGGTGAAACGCGACTCTTGTCCCATGCAGCTGCGCTGGGTCTGCAAGACTCGTATACCTCCGTGTGCTGGCCCACTTGGTCAGAGCCGAATCAGCGGATCTACTACATCGTCGGCTGCGTAGGGGGTGGGGACAGCGTGAACGAATATCTCTACTCGGTCGATCTCGCTGGCAACAATCGGGCGGAAATCAGCACAGGTCTTTGGTCGCGTTATCCGGAAGAAGATGGTGTCAAAACGGTGAATATTCAGCCTAGTCCTTTCACAACAGATGTTTACCTGACTGTGAATTCTCAAGGGGGATATGGCACCTTCTATCCGAACCGGCGCATTTTGCATTTGCAGGCGCCCGATCAGATTTCAACCGTATATGAACAGACCAACCAAGACGAGGGACTGTCTTCTTCTTCAATGTCTCCCGATGGCACTTCCATTGCATTGGTTTCGTATGGAAGAGGATCAGGTATAGGCTTTCTCGAGGTAATTGACTTGGCAACTGGAGAACGTGTAATTGGACGCGATTCAACACCGCTCGAAGTTTGCGGAGCATCATGGATAGATGCGACTATGCTGTTCTATACCGTCGATCCGACTGGCCAATGCGAACTGTATTTTGCCCTGCAAAGCGTGTGGGTGCTTGACATCACCAGCGGCGAAACACAGGAGGTGACCACGCTCCTAGGAAACAACGTTTGGATGCTGCGGCAAGTGGTGGTGACATCGCCCGTTTTTAGTCGCTCGATGTGATGACGCGCTAAATAGGCATCAATGATCCCTAGGGGGAAGTGTAAACCCAAAAAGATAATCGATTGCAATCAACTTCCCATACGGCGCTCCATCCCACCCCCACACAAGTGTGACCTCCGCCTCCTGTCCCGGCAGCAAATCAAAGGGCGGCATTCCCTCCGCCGGGAGCGCCGCCCCGACCGGGTTCTCTGTGTAGCCGAGCGTGAGGGTAATGTCGTCCGGTGTAATTCGCATCGTTTGTGATCCGCCGTTGTACAGCCGCAGGTAGGTCGTCAACTGCCCGTTCCCATACGTCACGCGGATCAGCTCGACATGCAGTCCGGCGAATGGCAGCGGAATCGGGGTCGCAGTCGGGAGCGGGGTGGGGGACGGTTCCAACGGCGGCAGCGCGAACGCGCTCACCAATTCCCCACCGCGCGCGAGTTCCTGCTCCACTGGATAGCGGGCGAGGATCAGCGTCCGCTCTGCTGTCGGGAAACCCTCAGCGTCGGTTTCACCCAGCAGCACCAGTATCAGCCCCGGCGTGACCTGCCGAAAAATCCCCGTGTCGCTCCGCCGCACCCGCTCGCGCCGCTCAAACGTGAAGGTCAGCACCGCGCCCGTGTTCATCTGCAAGCGAAAGTCCGCCCCCGCGCCGAGCCGCTCAAACCACGCGGCGTTCTCCTCTGACCACGGGATGCCGACGACCGGCGCGACCACCAGCCCGCTCAGGTACGCGGCGGTGTCGGGGTTGGGGTCTCGCCTTCCAGCGCCAGCGGCGTTTGGGTGATCGCGCCCGGCGTGGGGGACGCATCCGTTTCGGGGGATGCACTCCGCAGCATCAGGAAGCCGAACATGCCGACAATCAGCAACCCGAACACGGCGGCCAGCGCTTTTGACGGCTTGCCGGAGGCTTTCGGCGGCGCTTCCGGTTCGAGTCCGCGATTTGCCTTCGCAGACTCCTGCACGCTCACGGGCGCGCGCGCCCACCGCAAGCCGAGCGGCACCAGTTTCGCCTGTGCGTAGCGGCGGACCAGTTCGCGCGCGACCAACCGCTCCCGTTCGTCTGACCCTTCCGCCTGCGCCGCCTTGAGTTCGCGCTCGTATGCCGCACGGTAGCTCCGCTGGCGCTCGGTCGGCACGAGTTCCCACAAGGCGCGAAGCTGCTCAAGCGACAGATTTTTCAGTTCGGTTAGCGTGTGATACTTCAGTTCCTCGCTCATGCGCCATCCTCTGGCAAAGCCACTTTCCCATAGGCGGTAATGTCATCGGGCAGCATCCGCGCCGCGATGGCGATACGTTCCAGCCGCCGTTCCGCCTCAACGGGCGTGAATCCCGGCGACTGTCCCAGTTCGCTGATCACCGTTGTTCGCGTGTTAGCGGACACTTCCCCGGAGGATTTCACCTCCCGCGCGATCCGTTCAGTCAGCGCAGGGGAAAGCCCCGCCTTCGCCGCTTGATCGAGAAACAGCCCAAAGCGTGCGAGGTCTTGCCCGATCGGCGGCGTGCCGAGCTGCGGATCGACGCCCATCGCCCGCGCCATTAGATTCCCGGCGGTCAGGTAATCCACGCCTGAGCCAGTTTTGTCACCCAACAAACGGATCGCGTCCCCCAAGATGCTGCTCACATCGGCTGACCCGGACACGCGCAGCGTGCCGATCCGCTCCACTGCCTCCGCGCTCGATTGCAGTCGGTTCGCCGCTTGGGTGACGGCATCGTTCTTGCCGCCGTACTGCCCGATCTTTTCTTCGATTTCTTCGCCGCGTGAGTCAGCCGCCGATTCCCGCCGCTCTACTGCTTCGGTGAATATTCCCGTCCGCAGCGAGACATCATCACCGCCCGGTGTGACCCACGATTTCAAATGGTCGCCCACCGCCGGGATCAACATCGGACGCGCCACGATGCGCCCCTTCTCATCGCGTTCGGCGTGATCGGGATCACGGTCGCTCAACAGTGCCGCACCCATCAGCGGACCCGCCACCCTTCCAATGCCGGGGAGTTCACGCGCCGCCCGCCGTGTAACCGAACCTTCGAGAAACTGCTCGGCAGCGTCTCCGAGCGGCGTGTTATCGAGTGCCGGAATGCGCACGATCGCCCTAGCCGCCCCCGTGAGCGTATCGTTTCCGCCGAAGGTCACGCCCGCCGCCTGCGCTTTCGTCGCACCGCTGTTGAGCGCTGTGATTCCGGCTAAAGCATTCGAGCCGACGCTGATCGCACCGCCTGCGACAGCAGTCCCAACGGCAGCCGCGCCAACCGCTCCCGCCGTCGTCATCAGCGCCGCCGTACCGGGCGTAATCACCGCACCGCCCGTCGCCTGCCCGAAGGCAGAGAACAGCCGGTTGAAGGCATTCCACACGGCTTTCACACCCGACCACAGCACAATCACCATGAAAATCAGGCACAGCAACCCGATGCCGAGGACAACCATGCTGTTCCCGCTCGCCGCGCCGATCAGGAAGAAGGCGGCAACGAGCGCTTGAATCAGTGCAATCACGAGCGTTTGGATGATGAGTTCAATCCATAGGTCGATGATCGAGCGGGCGATGGCTTCGGTTTTCTTAAAGAAGGCGAACATGACCGCGATGCCGAATGAGAGGAAGGTGATGCCCTGCGCAATCGTGAGCAAAAGGTAAACCAACTGCTCCGCGACACCGAACAACACGAGTGGCCACGCCGTGAGGATGCGCGCCTGCGCCGACGTTGCCATCGCGAGCGAGTGCTGCCGCTGCTCAGGCGTGAGGAAAGAGAAGAAATACCCTTGCATTGTGTTGTCGAAGTACGAGCCGGGGCGTTTCCACTCCCACGGGAGGACATCCGCCGTCCACAGCCCGGTGAGCGGATCATTGGGCGGGTGCGGCTGGCAGCCGACCGCGCGCCAAGGCGGGTGATAGCCCATCACATCAATGCCATCGGCGCGCAAGTAGGAGAGCGCCACATCGAGTCCGTCAATCGTGGTCGTGGTCGCGCCGGGCATGTACGTGCCGAGGTTATCACACAGCGGCAGCAAGGGAAGATCAACGCCTTGCACGCTTCCGAGCGACCCAAACGTCGCGCCGGTCACGGATTGCAAGCCGGAGAGCGTACTCGCGTACAAGCCTTGACTAATCGTGCGGCGAAAGTCGCTCATCCCGCGATACAGTTCCGGTCCGAGCGTGAAGAACAGCGCTGCCGCGAGATACCACGCGATCGCGCTGCGCGGTTCAACGACGCGCATTCGGGCGAAGGCGGCGAGCAGGTAGGTAATCCCCAGCACGATCAGCGCGACCACGAACGCGAGTGAGACGGCGATCTGTAAGCTGGCGTTCGTCTGGGCGATCAGCGGCGAAAAAGCATGCTCGACGAGCCATTGATTCAGGAGTTCAATCGAGTAGCCCATCATGATGAAGCCGCGCTGAATCCCCCAGCCGATCCCCGCGAGCGAGAACAGCACGTTGTACCAGAGCGCATCAAGCTGCACTTGGATGCCGCGCAAGATGTCGTCGATAATCGGCATGGGTCGCTCCTAGGGGATCAGTCCCGGCTGATTTGCGGGAACAAGCAGGAGCGTGAATGCGCTGTCACCCTGAGCGCGCACGTCCCACGACTCGCCAAAATAGGGTACGACCAACCGCACCGGAAACAACGTCACCGTTTCGAGGCGCACATACCCGCGCGCATCGGTGAATCCGCTGCCGATCACCTGATTGGTGGTCGCGTTGACCAGCCGCACCGAAATCCCCTGTACCCCCTCTGCGGGATCAACCATGCCGTTGCCGTTCTCGTCGTAGGCGATGACCAAACTCGCGGAAATATGCTGCGGCGAGATCGGGGTATCGCTCGGCGCGGGGGATGGCGGCGCGTTGATGAGTTCAATCCGGGCGGCATCACGTGGCGTTGGAGAAGACGTGACAGGCGGCGCGGGCGGGAGAATCAGCGTATTCGCGTCGGTGCGATACACCTGTACCGCGTCGAGTCCGACGGTAAATCCTTCGCTGCGCGGATTTTTCTCCCCCGTCGGGCGGAGTTCGAGCGTATGCGATCCCGATCCGACGAAAAACACATCTGTGCCGGGATAGCTGAGCATTTCCGCGTAGGCATCAATCACCGCGACGCGCACCCCATCCACCCACACGCTGAACATGCCCATATTCGGAGCGGCGACGTAGCGAATCCGCAGCCCTTCGCCCTCAAACGGAAAACGGGCGACCGAACTCACGTTTTCGGTGCGGTGATACTGTCCCCGGCTTGCCCCGTCTGCGAGACGGCGCTCCCATGCCGGAAAATAGGTCACGAGCGGATGATCCGACTCGAAGCTGTACCAGCCGGAGAACGGCGGCGAGCTCAACGTCGCGTCGGGGAGCGGTTCAAACGGGTTGGGCGGTGCAGGGATAATCCGCACGCCCGGCGGCAGCGGCGTGAGCGACGGCGGCACGTACACGCCCGGCATGTATGCCGTAATTTCGATGATGTGGGTGGTAAGTGTGGCGGTCGGCGTTTCAAGTGTTGGGGTAAAGCTAGGCGTTCGCGTAATCGTTGGCGTGGTAGACGGAGTCAGGGTGGGCGTGCTGGTGGGAGATGGCGTGAGCGACGGCAGCACCATCAGAGTCGGGATGACGACCACCCGATCCGCCGGCTGAGCGCGGAGCAGGACAAACACCGCTGACCATGTCAGCAGGCAGAGCAGAACCAGAACCACCAGCACACGTCGCATTCCCTCGCTCCAAACTGAAAAAACATGGCTTCAGCCTAGCGAATTGTTGAGCGTGGAATGCTGTAAAATTAATATGGGGAGATGGAAATTCTGCCTTTTTTCAGCCTGTGAATGCTCTGATGCGCGGTGCGAAAACCGCAGTCGAGAACTTATCTTGGCTTTCGTGATGAGGATTTGTTGCGTAAACCCATGCGTATCTTTGACACAAAACACCCGATCCTAATAGAGCCAACTGCAAAAGCTGCGAGTCGATTGGGGCACACCATCAAGGCTGTTTTCACTGGGTTATGCCTGAGCGGTATCGTGGTGCTTACTCTGATCGTGAGTTTAGCTGTCGATCCAGCAATTTACCCACAGTTGAGCAGCTTTATATTGGGTGGAATTCTCGGAACCGTTCTCGCTTACATCAGTATTCATGCACTTCCAAACCCTTGGAAAACAGGTGGAATCACACATTGGAAGTCATGGCACAACCAGCGCAGACTATGGAATACCCATGCGGTCGTGCAGATCGGCGTCACAGTGCTGTTTTCCCTTGTTCTTTTCATTAGTGGACAGGATGCCCATCTAGGCTTTCAGTCTCCATGGCTTCACGCGATTGGCTTTGATGAGTCGTTTCCCATGCTCCTTCGTCTGACGCTGTTTGCAGCTGCTTTAGCGCTCTTCTGCGAAGGTGCAAGGGTGTTTGAGTATGGATGGTTCGAGACATCATCACGTTTTTGGAGAGTCATTGGGATAAGCTCTGCCATAGCACATATCTTCTGGGCAGCTGTGTTCACTGTGCTTCTCAACGACACCTATTTTATCCTTGGCGCTGCTTTGGGTCGCTATGGCAGTATTCTGGTGATGCGCAGACGCCCCATATATGGGTATCGTGCAATCCGTTTCACGGTATTCCTGATGGCACTATTCCTGTTTTTATTGGCTGCACCGATGTGAATGCGCACCCCGTAATCTACAGCACCAGCGGAAACACGAGCAGCACCGGCAGGATTCCGCCGAGCGCGCCCATTGTTACTTGAAGCACCGAATGATTGCACGTCTCAACCCGTGACCACAAGGTGAGCAGGACGATGATGAGATAGCCGATCACAAGGGCGGGATGCACCAGTTTACCCGCCATCACCAACGTCATAAACGACCCGGTTGCAATCGCGGAGTGCATACTGATTATGGTCACGTAGCGGTTGATCGCCCACTGCATTGGGATCCACACGACCATCGCACCAATGGACGCGACCAGCTCACGCGGAGCGCCGCCGAGCGCGACGACGGCAAAGCAAGCGAAAATCAGCCCCCACGCGATGAGGTACAACGTGTTGCGGGACTCGCGGATGTGCAGTTCCCTTCCGCGCCGCCTCGACCACGTCGCCAGCGCGATCCCCGGTACAAGCAGCATCCCCAAGACGATGGCAGACCATTTCACGACCTCGCTGAGTGGATTGCCGCTCAACATGACGATTGTGGACGGGATCGGCAGCAGAAACGGATGGACGATGCGGCTGATCCACACCGCAAACTTATTGCTGTGATCAGGCATCACATCGGTCATAACCTTACCTCCGTGAGTGATTTCACCAATTCCGCATACGACTTCTGCGGATCAACCTGCTGCTGAATACGCGCCTGAAGGTCGGGGTTGGGGGTCAGTGTCGGCAGCATATCCAAAATCATCAAGACTTTTTGATAGATTGCCAGATCGATGGCTTCCGGATGCGCGAGATTGAGCGGCAGCGCTTCCAGCAGCGGCGGTTCCACTGCCCACCGCCGCACTTCCCGCTCCAGCCGCCGCAGCTTGAGATAGGTGCGGAAAGGGCGCGGATAGAACACCGGTGTCAGCCAGCGAAACGGGAAGATCAGCGT
>JAPKMU010000204.1 GCA_026645745.1 Anaerolineae bacterium
GCCAAACGTGCCGCCGCGACCACCGCCTCGTCGCTGATCGTGACCTTGTGATGGGCTTCGTAGCGGTCACGCAAGCCAAACAGCATGTCGATGGTATCTTCGACGTTCGGTTCTTCGACGTAGACCGGGGCAAAACGGCGATCCAGCGCCGCATCTTTTTCGACATGCTGGCGGTACTCGTCCATCGTCGTCGCGCCTACGCATTGAAGCTCGCCGCGTGCCAGCGCCGGTTTCATCATGTTGCCAGCGTCGAGCGCGCCTTGTGCTGCTCCCGCGCCGACCACCTGATGCAGTTCGTCAATGAATAGGATGATCTCGCCTTCGGCGCGCTGCACTTCTTCGATGGTCGCCTTCAAGCGTTCTTCAAACTCACCGCGAAAACGGCTGCCCGCCAGCATCGCGCTTAAGTCGAGCGAGACGACGCGCTTGCCCTGAAGCAGTTCCGGGACATCGGCGGTAGCGATTTTTTGCGCCAAGCCTTCGACAATCGCCGTTTTGCCAACACCCGCCTCGCCGATCAAGACCGGGTTGTTTTTGGTGCGGCGGCAGAGAATCTGAATCACGCGCATGATTTCGGCATCTCGCCCGATCACCGGATCGAGCTTGCCCTCAAGCGCCATGCGGGTTAAGTCGCGGCTGTATTTTTCGAGCGTGCGGTAGCGGCTTTCCGCCTGTGGATCGGTCACACGCTGCCCGCCACGCACGTCTTTGATGACTTCGCGCACGCGGTCATGGGTGATGCCGTTATCCGCCAGAATTTTGGCGACGGGGGTGTTGCGTTCGCTCAGGATCGCCAAAAAGATATGTTCGGTCGAAATGTATTCATCGCGGAGGCGATTGGCTTCTTCGTTCGCCAAGTCGATGATTCGCTTCACACGGGGGGTGATGAACACCTGACCCGCCCCTTGTCCGTAAATCGCCGCTTTGGGCGTCACACGGAGGATATCATCCAAGCGACGGCGCATTTGATCCACATCGACCGTCAAGCGCTCCAAAATTTGGGGGATCACCCCATCCTGCTGTTCAAGAAGCGCAAGCAGTATATGTTCGCTGTCGACTTGATTATGTCCGTAACGCTGCAAAATTTCGTAGGCGCGTGCCGCCGCATCCTGCGCGCGTTCGGTAAAGCGGTCAAAGCGCATCATGAGCGTGTTTGTCCTCTTATTTCAAGCATTTCTCCAGTATACGCGGCGCGTGTAAGAAAGGTATTGGCGAACGCGCATCACCCCGGCTTGACGTTGTTTTCGCGCAGTTCGGTTTCAATCTGCGTAAGCAGCCGATCCAGCACATCCAAGATCGGCTCGAATGCCGGATCATCCAAGCGGACGCGCTGACGGTATGCTTCGCGCAGTTCGTCCACCATCCCCCAAGCATCTTCACCGGGCAGCAGCGAATCCAAGTGGATCGACAGCCCGCCAAGCGCCAGCGGCATGTAGATAAACACCGGATCGGGTTCAATATGACCCGCTTGCCATGTCAGGATCGCGTTGGCGCGGGCGGTGCGCATCGTGCTGTTGCCGAGGTCGATGCGCAAACGCGGACGCATCGCGCTGTAGGCGAACAGCACCGCGTCATACAGCGCAGCGTCGAACAAATAGCGCATGACCAACTCTTGCGACGGGCGGCGGGCGGCGGTTTCGTCGAACGCCATCACCTGACATAAGGTTTGAAACCAGCGCAAATCCTCAAGGCGGTAGCTGCGATCCGTCGCGGAGTGATCGCGGAGGGCATACGCCAAGATTTTCGTGATCGCTTTGCCTTCGCCCGGTTTGAGCGGCACGCCGCGCCCCGGATAAACCGTCTCGACGCCGCGCAGCAGTGCTGGATAGATCGCATCGACATCCTGCATCAAGTCGGCGGCGATAAATCGTGCTTCGTTCACTTGCGCGGATGCACGGTCATGCTCCGCGTCCATTTGCGCCGATGTCCACAGCGCGGTGTAGCGCGGCTTGGCGGTGAGCGCTTGTGATCGCCCCGGCACTGTACCTTCTGCGACCCCGATGGGGACGACGATATTCTCAGGCGATTGATCCCAAGGATGAGAGATATAGGGGACGTCGCGCAGCGCTTGAAGCTGAAACGGCGTTACGGCGAGTTCGGATGGCGGCGCTCCGCCGAGAGGCGCGCGTACAAAGCGGTAAGCATCTTTCACCCGCTGGCGCACCGCGACCCGGATCGGTACGTTCTCGATAGGCTGAGGCGTGGGGAGGAGCGGCACGACCGGAAGCCGCGCGACTCCGACTTCACCCGGCTGCATCATGAGCGCGATCAATTTACGCGGCGTCGAAAGATTGATCGGCTTACCGTCCGGCGTGCGCGTGGGCAGCCCCAACGAAATGCGCACCTCAAGCGGTTGATCGACCATGTTTTGCAGCAGAATTACGATTTCGAGCGGCTGACCGAGGTACGTCAACTCCGGGGCAGCGCCGACCGCAAACTGAAGCGCG
The DNA here is from genome assembly GCA_026645745.1 of Anaerolineae bacterium. GTDB lineage: Bacteria > Chloroflexota > Anaerolineae > Aggregatilineales > Phototrophicaceae > Flexifilum. The sequence continues at coordinate 2,448 of JAPKMU010000204.1, forward strand.
GTCATGCCGACCCGCTCACCGCCCGTAATTGCGCCCAACACATCGGGATACAAGTAATCGATGTTCGTCATCAGTGATCCCTATCGGTAAAATCCGTAGCGCTGTCCCATCTGCATGATCAGTTGATTTGCCATCTCATGAATTGGCATGTCGTCGTCAGCGATTTCGAACATGCGGTCTTCCAGTACTTTACCTTCATCAACGAGCAGGGCGGCAGGTTCTTCTTTATCCATCAAGAGCTTGTCGTTGATCAAAATACCACCCAAGACGAGCGGCAGATACACCCGGCTGAAATCCATTCCACCGCGATTCAGGCGATCGATATTTTGGCGGGCATATTCGCGCATTTCTTCCTGTGAACCTAAGTCCTCGCCGGTCGCCCCCGTGACCAGATCAAACCCGTACAGGATTGCGTCATAGAGCAGTTCATCGTAGACAAACTGGGGGATCACCTGTGCAGGTGCGGAGGCGGCGCGGACATCCTTGCCGATTGCGCCGATCATTGCCTGAAACCAGCGCGGCAGCCTGAGATTGGAATCAAGCTGGCGCGGGTCTTTCATCAGCAGCGCCTTGATATTGTGATGCCCCGCGATCACGAACCCGTGTGCGGTGTCACTCGGCGCGGCATATTCGAGAATCAGCGCCATCAAGCGCGCGATCAAGAGCGCCTCGGCGTCGCGCAGCGCATACCCCGCTTTGGCGAACCGCGCTTTGGTTGTTTCAACCAATGGACGGAACATCGTATCCCGGCGTAAACGCGGCAGAAGTTCCGTCGTGATCAAGTCGGCAAACTTGTACATCGCAAGCCGGGGATCGGTGTAATCAGCGAGCTTGCAAATGCTGATCCATCCCGCGCGAATATCATCAACAGGCTGGTTGAGACGGGCTGGCAAAATGCTGAACGTCAGCGTGATCGTGCTGCGCCCCATCCGTTTCTGCGCTTCATATTTAAGGTCTTTGAGCGTATTGAGCTTTTTTAATGCGTCCGGCGGCACAAAGGACGGATCAAAACTGCCGCCTTCGGTGCTGCGGATACGCTCGCGCGATTTTCCGGTTGGCTTGCTCTCAAAGTCGATGGTGATCGTGTAACCGTCGGCGGGCGTGATGTCGAGCGTTGTGCTCACCGGAATGACCAAAATGCCGACTTCAGCGGCTTTCATCCCGACGACATAACGCGGCGTCTTGACACTAAATTTGCCTTTGTTGCGGCGCGCATCCACATCGGGAATATGCACGGTCGCCGTCAGGTCAATGTCATCGTCCAGCATATTTTGGGCGATCACCACGACAGGAATCACTTGTCCGGCGCGCACACCTTCGGGGGGACGAACTGCCGCAGCGACCTGTGCTACCGAGAGATTAAAGCGCACACCGCCCGTCACATAACCAAGTAAATCTGGGTAGCTCAACAGAGATGTCATACTTCCCCCTTTCGTAATGCCTTCATTGTACCGGACTCTCCGCCATGCGCTAAACAAGGATTTCGCTTATAGGCGCACCCAGTCGATCATGTCATGGCTGAGGTGGATTTCACCTCCGGGGGTGAGAAAACGCTCCGCCGAGTCTGCCGGAAAGCGGATCAGATCAAACGGGGCGGAACGTTCTACGCCTTCAAGCGCGGAGCGGACATTTTCGACATGCAGGGCAAGGCTCATCTCCCATTTTGCGATGGCGAAATGCGTATCCCGAAAGCGCCGCCCCAGTGACCGGATTTTGTCACGGCTCACTTGACCGGATTCGCCCCAGAAGATCGGTTTGTGCTGCTCGTCAAGCATGACGACATCCGGCTTGTATTTGTCCCCGATGCGCATCTCGATGGTGAGTTCCGGGTATTGGGGGAGATACAGCGCCCACAGAAATGCTTTCATGAGGACGTGCTCGGCGCTTTCTTGCGCGCCTTTGACGATCACGATTTTCTTGCCGTGCGCGGTGATCATGCGCTTGCGGGGGAGGATGAGGGACACGAATAGACCTCACGGGCTGAACCAGCATTTCCTCTATTGTAGCGGTGTATAATCGACTCAGAGTGAGAGGGATGTCTATGATTGTGCAGTTGGTAACAGTGGATGAATTCGAGCAGTTTCTCGCTCTCCCCGAAAACGCGGATCGCCTCTTTGAACTCATTGATGGGGAGATTGTCGAAAAGATGCCTACGGAAGAACACGGAATCGTTGCCGCAAATATCGTTACATGGCTGAATATGTACTTTTTCAATCATCCCATTGGGCGTGTGGCAGTTGAAGCGCGTCATCGCCCATCAGCGGACGATAAGCATAATGATCGACTGCCGGATGTGTCGGTGGTGATTGATCCTGATTCGAGCAAACCGGTCACGCGGCAGGGTGCAGCGCCGTTTCTGCCGGATATTTGTGTTGAGATTAAGTCGCCGGATGATACAGCAGCGTTTTATCTGGCGAACGGTGCGAAAATGGTGTGGCTGGTCTACCCGGAACAAAAGCTGGTCGAAGTCTTGACGCACGACGCGCGCGAGTTGATTGGGGAAGCAGGGATGATCACAGCGGGGGAACTGCTGCCAGAGTTCAGCGCCCCGGTGAGCGGATTCTTCCGGGGCGTGTAGCCTTTTGTTACTGCTTCCGCACGCCTGAATGAGTCGCCGCCGACTCCTCGTTTGTACGTCCCGTGCTTTTCTTATAAATCTGCTGATTGCGGTTCTTCGCCCATTCTTCGGCTTTGGCGGTCGCAATCGCTATCGCCCGCCCTTCTTCCATCTTTTCGTCTTCAACCAGCGCATTGGCGATCTCAATGGCTTTGCGGCGTACCGGAGCCATTAAGTTTTTCATCGACTGCGGATAGTTTTTGTCCGTCCAAGGCATTGCCTGTTCTCCCTATGCTTCCCTCACACAATATAAAACTCATCCGAGCGCGGCTACGCCTGATCTGCCTATTTTGTTCTATGCCTGCGCGCGCATTTACGATTTTTATGACAGAATGGATTAAGAAGCGCTGTCAGGGCGCTGTGAATCAGAGTTGGGGGGATTGTCATGAGACATTGGATTCGTCTGCTGATCGTGGTGCTGGTCGTGGTGCTTTCCGCCGCCAGCATCTCCGCTCAATTTGAATGCGGACTGCCCGGTCTGCCCGCCTGCACGCCAACACCGCCGCCGCAGCCGGAGCAAGTCGCCGACCGTGATGGAGACGGCGTCGCGGACTTTGTCGATAACTGTCCAGATCAGGTCGGGACGGGATTCACCAACGGCTGCCCGGATACGATTCAGGGTGGGACGCCAACCGCGACCGCGCCGGGAGCGTTTACTGCGCCGCTCGATTTTCCACTCAGCGGCGAATGCTTGATCGGGAACTTCGGCAACGTAAACGTCCGCGTCGAGCCGGACACCGCATCGGATATTCTCATGGTGCTGACGCCGGGGAGCTTCTTGTGGGCGCTCTATATCGTGATTAACGACATAGGCGAATCGTGGTATTACACGTTGGTCGATGGCTATGTGCGCACCGATGTCGTACAGAACAACGGCAACTGTGACGACCTGAACACGATCCGCATCTTGGATATTGCTATCGATCTGGGCGATCCTGATAACGCGGTCTTCTCGGAATTGGCAGGCATCACAACAGAAATCCCAGACCCCGATGCCGCACCGCCGCCGCCCGATCCCGGCTGCTACTACTGGATCATCTACATGGGGAACGTGGTGTGCTTACTGAGTGAACCCCCTATCCTGACCGCAGACCTGCCCGGCGGGGACAGCGCGCCGCCGCCTGATGACCTGTTCTGCGAATATGAAGTGATCATCGACGGAAACGCGATCTGCTTGATTGACGATGCGACCGACTTGACCGCGAACGGAATCGACCCGCAGGTGGTTGCTCCCGGTCAACCGCTCTGCTACCGCAGCGATTATGTCAATCAGTTCCAGTGTATCGCGATGTTCGCGCCGCAGGCGGCAAGTCCGAATGCTGCGCCGCCGCCCGATGATCCGACCTGCTACTACTGGGTGGTGTACATGGGGAATGCGATCTGCTTGATCTCGATTGAGCCAAATTTTGTGCTCGATACTGGCGGCGGTGAGCCGCTCCCGCAGACCCGCGAACACATTTTGCTGGCGCGTCAAGTGGGCGTCCCCGCCGAATGCGACCTATATCCCGGCAGCCATGCGCTGTATCAAGATATCACCATCCCGCAGAATGTTCAGGATGCAATGGGTGACCCGATCCCGACCGAGGGGTGCGTGTTCCAACTGTTGATTCAAGTGGGCGATCCACAAGCCGCTGATTCCCTACCTACTGAATCCGTGTCGTTTAACTTCCAGCGAATTAACTTGGACAGCGAGGATCCTGCGGACTTTGTGCTGCTGCTGCCCGCCAGCGAAGGACAGCCCGCGCGGACACTCTTGTGTGTGCGTCCGGGCAGCGGTCAAACGATGGTGTGCAACACGGTGAGCGGCTGATACTACGGATCGACAGGTATTGATCTGATCGATCAAGATTAAGGATTACCCAAATGATCAAGAATGGATCAAGAGCGGGGCAGGGGGATCGGCAGTCTTGATCGATCCTTGATCCTTCGAAATCGGATCGATCCGCCGCTCAAATTGGATTCAAACAGAGGGACAAGATCAGCAGTGGGGGAGGGGGTGTTTTATCCCAAATCGAGTCGATCCAATTTGGGATAAAATCATCCTCCCCTTTTTGTGCATTGATAGGGGAGGGGCTTTATGAGTCGATCCGCAACATGGCGGATGACCGCCGCAGAATCCCCGCGATTAATCGCATGGAAATGAATGTGATCACGATCCAGCAAAGGACGACTGCAAGCAACCAGAACGTGAATTCATGTGGAAAAGCTAGATAGAAAAAAGCTGCCAACGTGGGATAGCGGCTGTATGGGTATTCATAGAACGATGTGGGAAGAGGGTTATCTGTAAAGGTAAGGTACAAGAGGTTTGGGAGTCGTGCCAACTCCGGTGGCAACCTCGAAAGTTGGTTGTCCGTAAGGCTTAATCTAGTCAGTTGATCAAGCTGCCCGATCTCCGCTGGTAGACTTGTTAGTTGGTTGCCATCGAGCGTGAGTGTAGTAAGCTCGACAAGGTGACCTATCTCCGGCGGTAGACTCGTCAAGTTGTTAGCAGCGAGATTAAGTTCACGCAGACGTGTAAGCTGCCCGATTTGAGGCGGCACTTGTGTAAGTTCGTTACCATGCAAGTGAAGGTATTGTGCTTGCGCAAGCCGTCCAATCTCTGGGGGCAGGCTGGTCAAGCGGTTATAAGCGATACTTAGCATTTCAAGATTGCTAAGCCTTTCAATCTCGGGCGGCAGGGCTGTCAACTGGTTGCCTTGGAGAAGAAGCCGGTGCAGATGCTCAAGTTGCCACAGCTCCGGTGGCAGACTTGTCAGCCAAAGGCTGGTGAGACTAAGCTCGGTCGTCCCGCTGATCCGCGCTTCTTCAATGCGTCGCAGCGCTTCGGCATACCCATCATCCTGCGCGGTCACACGCGCGGAAACAACGAACAGCACGACGATTAGTATCAAAGCGCGTTTCATGGCATTCTCCGCAAAGAATCGAAAAGGCGCAGAAGGAATCATACTCCCTCTGCGCCCTCCGCGTCCTCTACGCTTGAGCGCTTTTACGCCCCTTCCATTTGCGGCACAGTCGAGAACGCAAGCGCGCTCCCGTCCTCGTTCACGTCCGCGATAATATGATCGCCGTCGCGGATATGCCCTTCCAAGATATGCACCGCCAGCCGATCCCCCAGTTCACGCTGAATCGCACGCTTGAGCGGACGCGCCCCGTACACCGGATCATAGCCTTCGGCGGCGAGAAATGCCTTCGCCGCGTCGGTGAGTTCGAGCGTTAAGCGGCGCGCCGCAAGCAGACGTTCCATTCGGGCAAGCTGAATATCGACGATCCGCAGAATATCCGCCTCACCGAGATTGTGGAAGATGATCACATCGTCCAAGCGGTTGAGGAATTCCGGTCGCAGATAATTGTCGAGTTCATCCATGATCGCCGCCCGCAGCCGCTTCGGATCCGCCTGTGCGCCCATATCTTTGATCACATGGCTGCCGATGTTGCTCGTCATGATGATGATCGTGTTGGTGAAATCGACCGTGCGCCCCTGCCCATCGGTCAAGCGCCCATCGTCGAACACCTGCAAGAAGATGTTGAATACGTCAATATGCGCCTTCTCGATCTCATCAAGCAGAACGACGCAGTACGGGCGGCGGCGCACCGCTTCGGTGAGCTGTCCGCCTTCGTCGTAGCCAACATAACCGGGCGGCGCACCGATCAAGCGGGCGACGGTGTGCCGTTCGCTGAACTCGCTCATGTCGATGCGCACCATTGCGGATTCGTCATCAAACAGAAATTCCGCGACCGAACGCGCTAACTCGGTTTTGCCGACACCCGTCGGACCGAGGAACAAGAACACCCCCACCGGGCGATTCGGGTCTTGCAGTCCGGCGCGGCTGCGGCGCACCGCCGCTGACACCGCCCGCACCGCGTCGTCCTGCCCGATCACGCGCTTGTGCAGGCGTTCTTCCATCTTAAGCAGCTTTTCGATCTCGCCTTCGAGCAGGCGAGCGACCGGAACGCCCGTCCATCGTGAGACGACTTCCGCGATCGTATCGGCATCGACTTCTTCGCGGAGCATCGCGCCTTCGCGCTGAATTTCTTGCACGGCGGCTTCCGCTTCGGTGAGGGCGTGGTCAAGCTCTGGCAGCGTGCCGTAGCGCAGCCGCGCCGCCCCTTCGAGATCTGCCCGCCGCTCCGCCTGTTCCAGCTTAATGCGCGCGTCGTCAATCTGCGTCTTGATCGTACGAATCTGCTCAATCGCATCTTTTTCGCGTTGCCAGCGCAGCGTGAGCGCGTTCAATTCTTCGCCGTACTGCGCGAGTTCGTTTTCCAGCGCCGCCAGCCGATCCAGCGATGCCCGATCCCGTTCCTTTTTGAGCGCTTCGCGTTCGATCTCCAACTGCATGATGTGACGCTCGACCGTCTCAAGCGCGGCGGGCTTGCTGTCGATCTCCATCTTCAGCCGGGACGCCGCTTCATCGATCAAGTCAATCGCTTTGTCCGGCAGTTGGCGAT
>JAPKMU010000205.1 GCA_026645745.1 Anaerolineae bacterium
CGCGCCGATGCTGATCTCTTTTTCTCCGGTGGTATATACAGAAAACACGACCTCCGTTACGGTGCGCTACTTCGATCCTTACGAAATTGTCGCCAGCGTTGTGGTTCGTATGAATCCTTACTCAAGCGAACGTTCTGATCCGGTGACAACAGAAGATGTCACCGGCAGTATTGGTGAATTCACTATCGACACCACTCAATTTCCTAATGGTGGGCTTTTGCGGGTTGCGCTGCTTGACGCCAATAGCTCGATACTCGCCTACAGCAATTACCGAATACTCCTCGACTGGGAGCCGTTTGTTCGCGTATATGATTTCACCGGAGAACCATCAATCTCGTTTGGAGAACCATTTGTGGTTTACGTTACAGCCCCCGGTAACAAGCGCGACTGGATCGGCATTTACACGGCTGGCGATGAGGATATGTCGAATTACTGGCTGTACCGCTACACAGGCGGAGCGCTGTATGGTGAGTTCAGGATCGGAGACGAACTCGATCCGTCTGACGGTTTCCCGCTCCCGCCCGGTGAGTATGTCGCGCGGCTGATGCTCGACGATGATTATGTTATGCTGGCGGAGAGCGCGCCGTTTACGATTGGTGCGGAGTAGACTGCTCCTCACCACCGAAGGCTTGTGCGATATTCAGCGGCGCTGTTTTGCCCTCACCCCGGACGCTGTGCGTCCCGCCCCTCAACCGTCAACAGAGAGGGGCAGAACCGTGTTACCCGCACCGCAGGTCTACACGCGAGCGGATCACCCCCTCTCTGCCAGCGGAGAGGGGGCGGGGGGTGAGGGCGCTTTTGCATGCGCCCCTCTCCGAATTCGGGGAGGGGAGACGAGCGCAGCGAGTGGGGGAGGGGTTACCGCGCAATATCGGACAAGCTCCCTCTCTATCGCGTGCGACGGGGTGAGGAGTATGTGGTGCGCGCTGTGGCTTATCCGCCCCGCGTCAAGCGGCGGACGAAAGCGTAGTCCGTAAAGTTTGCATCCTCACGCCCGAAGCGCACCACCACCATATTCATTGACGGGATGATGTACAAGCGTTGATTGCCCGCTCCCGCCGCGTAGATCACCTGCGGCTGCGTGACGCCGAGTTCGATGCCGTCGTTGTCGGTATCGTGCTGAGGATAGATGGCGTTCACTACTTGGGTATCCTCATAGAGCATCCAAAACGTCAGCCCGTAAACGACATTCGCCTGTGATCCGATGAAACATTCGGAGAGCACCGCCGGATCAAGAAGCTGCTCCCCATTCCACATGCCGTTTTGCAGAATCAATTGACCGAAGCGCCCCCAATCGCGCGCGGTAATACTTGCCCCGCTGGCGAGTAACGGCGTACCTACAAAATCACGGGTGATGCTGACCTGCACCCCAAGCGGATCGAGGACGCGCTCGGTCAGATAATCCCAAACATCGCCGCCGTTGAGCTTGCGGCGCATCAGTTCGGCAAAGACGAAAAAGCCGGACGAACCATAAATAAACGCCTCGCCGGGATCACTCATAAAGCGTGTTTCGTTGATGTTTAGGGCGGCGTTGTCTGCTCCCCGGCGGTAGCTGCCGCCGTGTAAGCCGCTCGTCAAGCTGAGAAGCTGACGCACTGTGACCTGACTCTTGATCGGATCAGACGCCCATTCGGTGATGGTCGCGGACGCGAGTTCATCAAAGGAAAGCAGTCCATCTTGAATGGCGAGATTGGCAATGACACACGAAAAGCTCTTGGTGCCGCTGGCGAGCAGGTGCGGTTCTAACGGATCATAGGTATTCTGATATTCCTCGAATACCAGTGTGCCATCGCGGTAAACCAGCAGAGCATCACCGCTGATTTCGGCGCTGTAGTCTGCCGCCGCCTGATATACCGGATCGTTGATAACCGGGTTCGGTTCACTGACTTGCGCCGCAGCAGGGTGAATTCCCGTCACCAGTATGAGCACCGCAGCAGCGAAACCACTGTGTTTGAAACGAATACTCACGGGGACAACCTCCTCAAATGGTTGAACAGGCTCAATCATAACGCGGCAGGGCGTGATCCCTGAGTACGCCCCAACGTCTCCCCTACGATTTGCAGCGCGGCGCTGGCAAACCGTGTCTGAATCAGGTAGAGTCAGCCTTCGCAATCCTTATGAGAACGTAGGAGTCGTCCGCTATGGCTGGACGAAGTTGGGCGAAAGCCCTCCCGCTGCGGGTGATCACGATAGCGCTCGGCGTGACGCTGGCGGGCTGTAATTTAGGCAGCGCTCCACTTGAAGAAAATATCGTGCTGACGGGTGCGCCGGCAGTTCGCATCGTGTCGCCGCTCCCCAACGCGACGTATTTAGAGGGTGTCGCGGTCAATATTCAGGCGCAGATCGGCAACGCGGGCGCGGATATTGATCGTGTCGAGGTCGCGGTAGACAACAGTTTGATCGCTACGTTACCCGATCCGAATACGTCCGACGCAGCGCAGTTCAATATCGTGCATACGTGGACATCGGCGGGCATTGGATCGCATATGATCGCCGTGACCGCGTTCCGTGCCGATGGATCAAGCAGTGAACCGGCGACCGTTTCGATCACCGTGCGCGCCGATGCGCCGGTTAACCCGACGCTCGATACGGGCGCGATCACACAGGGCGCGGTTCAGCCGCCAACCGCAACGCGCACGCTCCGCCCAAGCGGAACACCCCCCCCCGCGACCGCCACTTCTGAAGCACCAGCGGAGCAGCCAACCGCGACCACTGCCGCGCCTGCCGGAAGCGGAAGCGGTGAACCGCCGATCGCCTCGTTCAGCGATGGGATCAACGTGCGGCGCGGACCGGGGACGAATTTCACCCCGCCCATCGGCGCATTCTTGGCAGGGCAAACGACACGCATTCTCGCCATGAATCTGACCGGAGACTGGTACAAAGTGCAGTTCGGGATCACCGAGGGATGGGTATACGCCCCGCTTGTGACCGTCACGGGCGATACGTCAACGCTGCCGCGTGAAGCAGGACCGCCAACGCCTTACCTGCCAACCGCGACGCCAATCCCGCCGACTGCGATCCCGGCGACCGCCGCGCCTGTCTCAAATGTGAACCTTGTCGCGGGGATCGTTGTGCTTGATCCGGGGACGCCGCGCTGCGCCGAAACATTCAATGTCGGCTTTGATGTGGCGAATCTGGGGTCTGCTCCGTCGTCGGTGAGCAGCACCGTGAACTTGACCGATGCCCGCGCCGCCGATGGATCACAGCAGGGTGCGACGATTGGTGGATTCCCGGTTTTGCAGCCGGGTGAGACGTTCCGCGTGAACATGCCGCTCACGGTCAGCACATGGTACGGCGAAAGTCACACGATCACACTGGTGATCGATCCCGGTAATCAAGTCGTCGAAACGAACGAAAACGATAACCGGGCAACCATCACGTATACATTGGATCGGGCGAACTGTCCGTAAGGGCTGTTACGACACTTACCCCTCATCCCCCGACCCCTTCTCCCACGCAAGCGGGGAGAAGGGGAGAAAAGCGTACTGTCTTTGTCCGTCTCCCCGTTTACGTGGGAGAGGGACGGCTTGCGCAGCAAGCAGGGTGAGGGGTGATTTTCAAATCCTCATTTTGAAGTGAAGCGATTACATTTGATGCGTCTCTTATTCGCTGCATCCGTTCATCACCCTGAGGCGCTGCGCGCCGCGCAAGCTGCCGCCACTCCGGGGCAACCGCCGCCGCTTTTCCCGCCGACGATGAGCCAGCATTTTTGGGAAAAAGCACTGCGCAAGCGCGGGCATATACTGGCGGCGTTTTATCGCAACCAGCCCGCGATCATGCTCCGGCGCGACAGTCTCGGCGGAAAAACTCAGGCGCATCGTCAAGGCATCACCCCCGGCAAGCTGATCCAAGCCGCATGGAATCGTATTCCGCCGCGCATGAATCCTGATCTACGCGCCCGCAATGCCCGCTTGATCGAACAGGCACGCACATTCAAGCCCGATGTGCTGTGGATGGTGGGCGATAACACGGTCATCTACCCCGAAACCCTGATGCAGATCAAGCGCGAGACGGGATGCCGGATCGTGTATGCGTGCGGCACATCGCCGATCGTTTTCTCACACGCCATCGACCGCGCCGCCGCGCGCTTATACGACCTCGTGATCGCCAGCGATTACTATCACGGGATTCAATGGCTCGAACTTGGCGCGCAGAAGATGATCTCACTGCCCATTGCCGCGTGTGATCCCGATTTTCATCACCCATACGCTTTGAGCGACTCCGACCGCGCCGCGCTGGCGTGTGATATTGCGTTCGTGGGGACGCTCGTGCCGGATCATTTGTACAGCCGCCGCGTGAAAGCGCTCGAAGCCTTGAGCGCCGCCGGGTTTGATCTCGGTATTTGGAGTGTTCATGAACTTCCCGCCAGTTTACGCAAACATTATCGCGGAAAGGCGCTAGGAGAGCAGATGGAGCGCATTTTGAGCGCGGCGAAAATTTGCTTTAACACGCACGGCGATTTTGTCCATTACGGCGGCAATCTGCGCTTATTTGAGGTCGCGGGAGCAGGTGTGTTTCAGGTGACGGATGATCTGCCGGGGGTGCGTGCATGGTTCCCTGATGTGGACGGAACGCCTACGCTGATCACCTATACCGATGCTGAGGATTTAGTCCGCAAAGCGGCGTATTATCTGGAGCACGACGCCGAACGCGCCGCGATTGCCGCCAATGGTCAGCGGCATGTCTACGCGCATCACACCTATGATCACCGTGCCGCACAGCTTGAAGAACTGCTTCTTACCTCTAGTCCCTCTCTAACCGAAGGATAGAGAGGGACTGGGGAGGTCGCGGACAAGCTGAGGATTTCTTCGCTTATATCCCGTCGCGGACATTATCCAGATACGGGAGCGCCGCTTGGAAGGCTGCGATTGCCGTTTGCACGCGCCGCAGCCCTTGAGCTGCCGCACCGCGCAAATTGCCGCTGTTACACGCGAACGTAAAATTCGTCCATTCCGCGCGCATGGTCTGTAAGCCAGAATTGATCAAATCGACGGCATTTCCCAATGAGGGCGACGCTTCACGATCAATCGCGGGCAGCACGTAATCATCGGGGAAATACGGCGGACGACCACGACAGCCATCCGTTTGACCGCTTGTGGCGATGTCTTCCCAATACGCTTCAAGCAGACGCGCGCCGCCGTTTGTGCGCAGCATACTGTCCGCTAGATCGTATAACGCCGTCAAGTGACTGCGTGGATCAGCAACCGCTGGGGTAGGTGACGGCGTAACGAACGGATCAGTCGTCGCGGTTGGCATCGGCGTATCTGTCGGGATATAAGATTGGAAACCCGCGTTAAAATCCCCTTCCAACGTCTGCAAGCGATCAATCGCGCCCGCCAACGTTGGCAAATACGGTTCTACATCGGCAGCGCTGAGGCTGTTCAACTGCCCCGCACACGCTTGATCATATTTCGTGCGTGAAGTCTGCAAGTCGAGCAGGACACTGTTCAGGTTGGCAGCGATATTCCCCAACTCAAGCGATGTCACGAATTCATCCGGCGCAAGCGGCGGAGGATTGTTAAAGAATGCCGTGCAGTCCGCCGCGCCGCCGCTGCGCACCGCTTCGTATTGGCGTTGGAGGGTTTGCACATCAGCGCGCAGCCGCATGATTTGACGACTGATCAGGAATGTCATCGGTTCGCGGCGATCCGGCGTCGGTGTGACCAAGCGGAGCGCAACCGCATTTTGTTCGATGTAAGGCGGAATGAACAGATTCAGACCGACGAGCAGCGCCAGCAGCACCACAAGCAAGATCACAGAGCTAAACAAGCCGCCCTTGTTGGCACGCTTGCCAAGTTTGCCGTGATTTTCAACTTTATCGAGCATGGCGATGACCTTCGCCTTGCTCTTGTCGCCTTTGCCGAGTTCGCGTTCAACTGCTCTGAACATTCCCAGCGCATAGGCGGCTGCTTTGCGCACCGAACGATCCTCATCGTTCTCGTACACATCGATGAGCGTTTCGACCGCATCGCCCGCCGCCGCTTCTCCAAGATAATACGCTGCCTCTCGCCGTTCAGCGGGATCGGTCGAGGTGAGTTTCTGGATCATTTCGTCGATTTTTGCCGCACGATCTTCGGCAAGCTGTTTGGACATGGACGATCCCTCAAGCTGAGAGCTGGTTGAACACAGACCAAACTATACTCATAGAATAGGGGTTCGCGCAAACCCATCTATGGCACATGATGATCCCGCAGCCAACGCAAGTATGCGATCACGTCGAGCAAATCTTGATCTGTCCAATCCGGGCGACCGCCGCTCGGCGGCATGGCAACCCCCGTCACGTTGTCCGGGTGATCTGCCGCCCGTCCTTCGCGCAAAAAGGCGAGTAAATCCGCGTCCGACGCCCACATCACCAGCGGCGATGTCACAATTGGCAGCCCTAAGCCGGGCACGCCTTCGCCCAAGTAGCCGTGACAACCCGCGCATGTCTCCAAAAAGTGCAGTCGTCCATATTCGAGATTGCCCCCTTGCGAAACCGCCGTCGATTCAGGGTGAGGGGTGGGCGTCAGTTCGATGGTTGGGGCAGCGGTCACGTTCACATCAGATGTGGACGCGGCATTTGGGATCGCCTCCAGTTCACCGGATAAAAACGCGCTCCCGCTCACAACATAAATTTCGCCGGCGTTTTGGAAAGCGTTGCCTGCCCCGTCGCCGCCCATCGCATTCGGTACGATGTCGATTACGCCGTCGCCGTTGACATCGCCGATAGCGAGGGCATACGGCATCATGTCGTTCGCCTCGCCGCCGATCAAATAGCGCACGCGCAGTTCATCCGGTGGATTAGAGAGCAGAATCGTTTCGTCGTCGTTCGGCAGTCCACCGCGTTCACCGAAGACGACCGCCATCATGCCGGCGTTGTGGCGGATCACCCCGTCCGCGCCAACCGGATCATAATCCGGCGCACCATAAAACAAGTCGTCAATCCCGTCCAAGTCAAGGTCAGCGGCGCGCAGCGTATCCCCCGCTTTGCTGTCCGCTTGATCCGGGAAGATCACGACGCTGCGCCCCGGTTCGGGTGTGAACAAGTCGATCATCTGTCCGGCGAACGGTTCGCGGGTATAGATCACCCATGTTTCGCCCGCTTCATCAAGATTGTTTTGCGCGCCGTCCGCGACCAGCGTCCCTAAGATCAAGTCAAGCCGCCCATCGCCGTCTAGGTCGCCAGTGGCGATCTCCTCCCCAAGCAGGTCATTGGCGTCACGCCCATAGATCACGGTGATTCGTTCGTCAATCGGGCGACCTTCGGCATCAATCAACGTCGCAAGGTCGATGATCTGCCCACGTATGTCCGTGCTGCCAAACACGACAAACGTCTCGCCGCTGTTGTAGCGGCGGTTGCCCGCGCCGTCGCCGCCGCCAAACGAAATCCCGCCGATCCCGCTGGAGGCGCGCCACAATGCCGCGCTTACGATGGCGTCGTCGTAACCGTCGCCGTTCAAGTCATCGCCCCATACGGTTGATCCCATCAGGTCATCGTAATCCGCGCCGATGATCCGCGTGGCTTCGGCGGGGGCTTCGCTCATGTCGGTGATCTGCCCGTACACGGCGGGCATATCCGCCGCGCCGAAGATAATCCACACCTCACCTGCGTTGGGACGCAGATTTTCCAGCCCATCGGCTTGATTCGCACCGATGATCGCATCTTGATAGCCGTCAGCGTCAAAATCGCCCGCTTCGACCCACAACCCTAGGCGATCCTCCGGTGATGCGCCGTAAAATGCGATCACATCCTCCGGCATCGTTCGCAGATCAATATCCGCGTGTGAAGCGAAATCCGCGCCGCCGAAAACGATAAATGCCGCGCCGCTGTTCGAGCGTGCCTGCTGCGCGCCGTCGCTGTTCTGCGCGCTCATCAGCAAATCGTCGTAACCGTCGCCGTTGAAGTCCGCGACCGCCGTCTCTGCGCCTGCCATATCGCCGGAATACGCGCCGTAGATCGTGAAACCGCGCAGTGCCGCGCCGAGCATCTCAGCGGACGCCTGCCCCGCAATCGTGCAAATATTCATCACGATGCGCACATGTCCCGCGCTCCCGCGCCATTCGCCGTCAATCGGGTGGGTGGCGTTTTGCCCCGTCACCGCGAGATCGCCGCATCCGTTCGCGTCAAAATCCCCGATATCGACGGGTTTCCCCGTCACTGAAGCGCCCGCCGGAGCATCGAAGTAGGTGAACTGCCCGCGCTGCGTCGTCTGGAACAAATCCCAGACAGGCTCATCAGACGGGAGATCGCTCTGCGCCGCAAGGGGAATGCTCAAGGAGCAGAAGAGAAAGAGTAAGAGCGCCCTCACCCCCCGCTGGCAGTGAGGGGGTGATCCGCTCACCTGTGTGTCTGCGGCGCGAGTCGCGTGTTTTCTCCTCTCTCTCCGCTTGCGTGGGTGAGGAGTCAAAACGGCAGTCCGTCGAAACCTGTTCAAAATATCTCGCATCGTGAACCTACTCACAGCGATAACAAAAACGCGATCAAATCATTCAACTGTTCCGCGCTTAAGCGATCCGCGATGCTGTGGATCGGGTCGGTACGCGTGAACAATTCTTCTAGCGTCAGCACAACGCCGTCGTGTAGATACGGCGCGCTTGACCACAGCCCGCGCAGTGTCGGCGTATCGAATCCATCGGATTCTTCCATCGAATACACCGTTCCGGCGAGATTATGCCGCAGTTGATCGGTATACAGCGGCGGAGTGTGACATCCACATCCGATTGTTCCGCTGGTGAACAACGCCATCCCCCGCCGTGCCGGGTCGCTCAACTCGCCATCGGGGAGCAAATACGGACTCTGCCATATTTCCAACGATTCGACGTATGCCACCAGCGCATCGAGATCATCCGAGCGCCCCGCGTCGTCTGCATCCGTCGTCGGGTCAAAATCGCCCACGATCAAGCCGTCGCCGAGCATCACATTCCGAATCTGATCCTCAATCGTGTCGTGAAGCTCGTCCATATCACCCGCCCAATTATACGGCGCAATCAACGCGCCAAGCGCGGGGGTATTCCGCGCCCCGCTGCGGAAATTGATCCAGTTGCGCCCGTCCGATCCGCCTTCAAAGTGACAGGTCGCGCAGCTAATCGCCCCATCACTCATTTCTGGGGCACGGTGAAACAGCGTTTTTCCGCGCAGCAAAACAGGATCGAGCGGAATATCGGTCACGCGGATCGTGTCGATCACGGTGTACGTGTCCGCATCGATCACGGTGATCGTCCCGTCAAGCGCGTTCAGCACATACACGCGCGCATCTTCGATCCATACCCCAATCGGGCTTGTGCCGACCGGAATCCGTGTGATCTGCGTCCCGTTCGCCGTGTCGATCACGACCAGCGCATCGCTCCCTTGCAGCGCCACGAACAAGCGCGATCCGTCCGCTGTAATCGCCGCATCCGAAGGGAGATTCGAGGATGGGTCGAATTCTGTCAGCACAAGCCGCGCTTCGCGGTCGCCGCGCATATGAGCGAGGTCGAACACCGAGACGACCGGAAACCAGTCCTGCATGTACTGGAGCGAAATCAGCGCT
>JAPKMU010000206.1 GCA_026645745.1 Anaerolineae bacterium
GTGAGGGCGCTTTTGCTTGCGCCCCTCTCCGAATTCGGGGAGGGGAGACGAGCGAAGCGAGTGGGGGAGGGGTTGCCGTTCAATATCGGACAAGCCTTCGGGAGGTGAGGAAAAAGTGTCGTCCCGTGAACTGCCAGCGGAGAGGGGGCGGGGGGTGAGGGCGCTTTTGCTTGCTCCCCTCTCCGAATTCGGGGAGGGGAGACGAGCGAAGCGAGTGGGGGAGGGGTTGACGTTCAGTATCGGACAAGCCTACGGGGGGTGAGGAGCAGTAGGTGAAAATCTAGTGTCGCCCCCTCAACCTTGCGCCAGCGGGGAGGGGTTCTTTACCCCACCTCGCCACACCCCAAATCGGCATATTGACGCCGCCAGCTATCAACCACCGGATGCGACTTAAAAAACGGATGGCTGTCCGCCAGCGCGAACAGGCGGCGGAAATACGCGCACGCCTCCGCTTGATGCCCTTCTGCGGCTTCCACCCTTGCCAGCCCGACGAGCGAATTCAGCCGAACCGTAAAATCGCCAATCTGTTCGCCTAAAGTCAGTGCTTTGCCGAAGTACTCCCGCGCGCTCCAGTACTCGTTGGTCATCCGCGCCACATCCCCCAACGCCTGAAACGTATTCGCCGCGCCCAGCCGCGACCCACTCTTCTCGTACACGTGCAGCGCCTTGCCGTAGTACTCCCGCGCGCTCCCGTACTCGTTGGTCATCCGCGCCACATCCCCCAACGCCTTCAGCGTATTCGCCGCGCCCAGCCGATCCCCAATCGCCTCGTACACGGGCAGCGCTTGGGCGTAGTACTCCCGCGCGCTCCCGTACTCGTTCGTCATCTGCGCCACATCGCCCAACGCTTTCAGCATGTTCGCCTGCCCAAGCAGATCGTCGTGCCGCGCCGCCGCCTCGTATCCCTGCTGCGCCAGTTCGCGCCATTCGCTGTACGCATCCCGCAGCATCAGGGAGTAGCCGAGTGCATCTATCCACGCGACCGCCTCCGTTGGCTGCTGTTCCAGTCCCCATGCCAGCCCCGCGCGGATATTCAACCAGTCGGCGGCGATCAGCGGGTGGCGGTCTTCGTTGTTGTTCGCTTCACCATCGGCGTGCAGCCCGGCATAATACGCGAAATGCGCCGCCTGTGTGTCCGCGTCCGGCGGCAGCGCCCCGCTCACTACATCGTCCACCTTCCAGCGTTCGCCATCTTTGCGCACGAACTTCCAGCGCGTCAGCGTCACCAGCGCGTCGTCGGCGTTCATCCCGTCAGGGGTGAGTGCGCGCACCGCCTCGCGGTCAAATGCGCCGCGCATCACGGTGAGCCGCTTGAGCAGCGCTTCGGCATTCGCGCCGCTTTTCGCCGTCTCGCGCATCTGCCGCACCGTTTTGCGGATCATCTCGTCCAACATCTCCTGCACATCGTCGTGTTTGAGTTCGACAAGCTGGCGCTTCACATCCGCGAAGTCGCGCTCATGAAGCTGGCGGATGCTGAATTCGATCAAGCGTGGGTGCAGGCGGCTGTGTTCGGCAAGCTGGCGCGCTTCGCCCGCCTCCAGCGTGATCCCCTCGGCGGCGGCGAACGCCAGCGCCACCTGTTCCGCTTGATCGAGCGTGATCGGGTGCAGCGGGTGTTCTTTGCGCGGCTTCAGTTCGTCCCACACCGCCCGCGCCGTCAGCACGATGAACGCCCCGTGCGCCGCGATCCGCTGAAGCAGATCGGTGTACGCCGTGCGGCGTTCCGTCCCCGCCGTTACATCTTCGGCGTTGTCGATCACGATCAGCGGCGCACCGGAATCAAGCGCGGCAAGCGCACGGTCATCCGGCGTTTTCTCGTCGAATCCGTAATGCTGGCGGATCAAGTCGATCACCTGATACGCGCCGCTCGTCTCGCTGCACCGGTGCCAGATCGCGCCGTGCGCCGCGCTTAAGGCGATCTCCGCCGCGATCCGCGATTTTCCCGTGCCGCCGACCGCCGTGATCTGCGTCACATGCGCGCCGAGCATCGCGCGCAGTTTTTCAAGGTCAGCGTCGCGTCCGGTCAGCGGCACGGTGTTCAAGTACGGCAGATAGGCGCGCATCGTCTCCGCGCCTGTGATCCGCGCCTTGACCGGGGTTGGCGCAGCCGGGGATTTTTCGCCTTTCAGCGCGCGTGCAATCGCCGCCGCTCCCGCGTTGAAATCCGCGCGCAGGTCGGCGTACTGGATCATCTTGATATACAGCCAGATGTCGTCTTGCGCGCACGTGTCGAGGTACGCCACGTACAGCGGCTTGCCCAACCCGCGCACGGTCAAGCATTCGGCGGCGCATACATCCGACGCCAGCGAACGCGGCGACATCAGCAGCAAACCCGCGCCGCAGGCTTTGATCGCATCGCGGATCGCGCGATCCCAGTTCTGTGTTCCCGGCTCAAGCCCGCCTTGATGATCGATCCAGCAGGTCAGGTCGTGGGTGGCAAGTGCCGCCGCGAGTGCGTCGGCGTGCGTGTCGTCTTTGGTCGCGTGGCTGATGAATAGGTCAGGCATAGGGGCGCTTCCTGTAGGGACAGGGCAAGCCTGTTCACTTGAATTCAACGTTCATACAGTCTAGCGAAAAAATCGCGCTGTTCCAATCAAGCGTCCTACGTTCATAAAGGCGCGTACTTGAGAGAAACAGACATTACCCTTCTGGGTGTCCGTGATCGGCGAGACGCTTTTAATGCCCCTGTTTGCCTAGCGTTTGCGCTCCGTTTCAATGTAACGCAGTTCGTCACGCATGACTGACATAAACCGACATAAAATACTGGGAGCCGCCCCTACCCGCCCCCATCCAACGCGAACACCATGCAGGTCGTCGTCGCGTGGGCGTACAGCTTGCCCTCCGCATCGATCAGCTTCGCCTGTGCCGTTGCCAGCCGCCGCCCGCTGTGAACCGACTCCGCGATCGCCCGCAGCTCCCCGGTTTTCAGCGTGATCGCCCGCGTCAGGTGAACGTTGATGTCCACCGTCGTATACGCGAGTCCCTCTGGCAGCACGCTCATCACCGCGCACCCCAGCGCCGAGTCGAGCACGGTCATAGCGATCCCGCCGTGCACCACGCCAATCGGGTTGTACATCTCCTCCCTCGGCGTGATCGTGAACATCGCCCGTCCCTCATCCACCTCGGTCAGCCGCATCCCCAACATCAGCGCAATCGGCGGCGGTGAGACTTCCCCGGCAATCATCGCCCGCAAAAAGTCCAAGCCGCGCATCGAGCGAGAAGCGGCGGCGGTGATCATCGGGTCTTGCCATGTGAACGTGCGCGAACGAGCCGGATCGTCGGTCATACAATCTCCACTTATCGCTGAAGGTAGCGGTACTGATAAATCTCTTTGAACCCAATCCGGCTGTACAAGCGGATCGCCGGGGTATTCGCTGAAAACACCTGCAAGTATGCCTGCGTCACATTGAATGCCGCCGCATAGCCGAGCATCCGCCGCAGCAGTTCACTGCCGATGCCGCGCTTGCGCATGTTGGGATCAACCACGATTCCGTATAACCCCATCCACCCGCGCTCGATCACGCCTAAGCCCGCCGCGACGGGCACACCGTCAAACGCGAGGCGGAAATATGCCGCGTGCGGAAGGATCAACTCATAGGCGGCGCGCGCCGTCAAGCGGGGATGTTCGGCGGGATCATGAAACGCGATCTGATCGTCGAGCCATGCGGTTGTCACCTGATTGGTGAAGGTCATCTTAAACAGATCGCTCGTGAACGCCATCCAGCCGTCGCTGGAATCTAAGCGGAGCGTCTGCAAACTCGTCCCTTGATCAAATTGGTAGCCGCGCGCGATCAGCGCGTCGATCAAGGCGGGCTTCGTATTAGATGTAGTCTTGAACACAGGCTTGCGATCACGGCGGCGGAACAGGTCTTCACAGTAGATGATCTTCTCGTCCAGCGGCAGTGATCCTGTATACAGCGGGTTGATCGAGTTGGCGCGGCGTGCCAACCCGTCCGACAAACGCAGAACCCAACCGTCGTACAACTGGGTGTACAAACTTGGCAGGGCATTGATAGAGAGTTCTTCGACCAAGCGAATAAGATTGCGTGCGGACATGATTTGCGTATGCTTCACTTGAAGATGAAATTCAGACAAGGACGAGTGAATTATGGCGCGCTTGGGATGTTTTTTCATTATTGTGGCGGTCGTTGCAATGGCGGCGCTGATCGTACTTCCTGTAATCGGACCGTTCCGTGATAACAGCCTGCTCATGAGCCTACAGGCGGCGATCAACTGCCCGCCGGGGTACACATTTGAAAACGAGTTTGATACGTATCGCCCTCGCCCCGGCGAAACCGTCGAAGCCGCGACTGGATACTGCATCTCACCGGATGGCGACCGGGAACAATTGACCGAAGAAGGACAGGTTCGGTTCATCTTGATCGCCGCCGGCGCGTTCGTCGTGCCATTCTTGATCGGGCTGTTCATGATGATCACCGGCATGAGCCGGAATGTCACCAAGCGGGCGATGAACTACGCCATGAGCAACCCGACGAGCCGCTACGCCAATATGATGGGCATCTCGTCCACCAAAGCGGACACAACCTCCGCGCCAGTTTCGGTTGATCCGCAGTTGGCGAAGATGATTCAGAACATGACCGGCATTGATATTGAACAAGCGGTCGCCAGCGGCAAAGCTCAGGTGACCAGCTATCAAAGCGATGATCTGCCGCCGAGCGCACGTTTCAGCGTGGACAGTACCGAATCGCTCACGGAGCGGCTGCGCCAGCTTGAAGAAGCGAAAAACGCGGGCTTGATCACGCAGGAAGAATACGATCAAAAGCGGCGCGAGATTTTGGACGCGATGTAGATAGGGCACGCAAAGGCGCTAAGATGCTTTTCTCTTTGCGTCTTTGCGTTACGTTTTTTCTCGTACTCTTGGCGATCCTTCGCTCAGATGTTAGACTGACACATAAGCACAGCATGGATGATTGCGATGAGCCGTGTCCTCTTTGTTCTTCTCGCTGTCGTAGTAATCATTTCTTGGGTGCTATCGCTAATACCCATTAACCTGCCGGACACGCTCCGTCTTGTTGTCAATGTGATCGCTTTGGTCGGTGGTGGAATTAGCATATGGTCTACGGTCGAATTTCTTCGCGACCGCTTCGTGCCGGACAAATCGCGCGACCGCCGCCCGATCCACATCAGCACCGATCCCAAAGACCGGATCGACGGTTATTTGAGCGGCATGCTGACGCGCTTCGAGAAAGAAGAGTCGGTGTTTGTGCCGCTCCCGCTCGAAACGCGCATTCAACCGAAATACAGCCCTGTCGCTGAAAAACGTGACTTCGACTCGATTGATCAAGCGCTTGAACTCTACGATTCGCGCTTTGTGCTGATCGGCGCACCGGGGGCGGGCAAATCGACCACGCTCCGCAGCCTGATGCGCCAGCATATCCGCCTGTACTGCGACAACCCGATCACCGCGCCGCTGCCGCTGTGGATCGATCTAGGGTTCAGCCGCAATCCGGTCGATGCGGCGGAATTGATCGCGTACTGGTGGGCGGAACAATCGTATCTGCCAGATACAGCAGAGCGCTACCTGAAGCAGAACCGCGTCATCCTGTTCTTAGACGGACTCAACGAGATGCCGGAAGCGGGCGCGGGACGTAAAGCGCGCGCTGACTCGCTGCGGACATTCTTGGAGAAATACCCCGATTTGCGCGTGATCGTGACCTGCCGCGTGAGTGAGTACAAACGCATGGAGGTGGGGCGCGCCTCGCTAACCACCTCATATGACCGAGATCGACTGGACTTGGGACTGTCGGTTGTAGAGGCTAAGCCGCTGGACATGCCGCTTATTAGGAAACTCTTGGCCAATCACGAAGTAGACAACGTACTAATTAATCGTATCGAGAGCGATCCAGTGCTTTTGCAGATGGTAGAGAATCCGTACATGCTGACAATGGTAATCATAGTCGCAAAGGGACGCAGAACCCTTCCCGCCAGCCTGACTGAGCTCTATCGCTGGTTTGTGTTTGATGCATACAATCGCAATGTGCGTCGTTTGATGTTTGGAACAGATGATCCAAACAAGAGACCAGCAGACTGTTATTTGCCCAACCGTGCTTCACGACGGAACTCAGCGATTAACGTTCAGATACGCCTAGAGGGAAAAGCATTAGAAAAGCGGCTAAGACAGCTAGCATACCGAATGATAGCGATGGAAAAAGGCACAACCGCGCCGTATCAATGGGCGCAGCGGCAGATCGGCGCACGGGCGCTGAGGGATGGGATCAACATTGGCGTGCTGCAAGAACCCGACGGCGAAATTCGGTATTCTCACGAAAGTTTGCAAGGGTTCTTTGCGGTTGAGCGGTTAGCGAAGGCGTTGCGAGCGAAGCCGTTTAGGATTGGCAGGCACGATCGGTATTTGTTTACACCACACCCCAAATTAGTGATTGGGCAGATCAGGGCACTTGGCGAAATCGGCGCGCCTGCTGTAGGTTCGCTGTGCACGCTTGTTGGCAACCCGAAATTGGACTTAAACCTGCGCTTGGAGGCAATCAGAGCGCTTCAGGATATTGGCAGTTCAAGAGCCGTAGAGCCGCTCATCGCCAGTCTTCACGACTCTGAAGACTGGGTTCGCAATACAATTGCCCTCGCGCTTGGTTTTATTGGCGACGCGCGTGCGATTGACTCATTGCTCGCCGCTCTGAATGACCCGTTTGTTCTCGTTCGCGGAAGCGCTGCTCTCTCGCTTGGCTTGATAAGTGATCTGCGCGCCGTCGAGCCGCTCATTACCAGTCTTTCCGACCCTGAAGAATGGGTTCGTGTACGCGCCATCGGTTCCCTTGGCAGGATCGGTGATGCGCGCGCCATCGAACCGCTGATCGCTTGCCTTAGTGATCTTGTTTTGGACGTTCAGAACAGTGCCACCAGTGCCTTGCGCAAATTCGATACCCCGGAGGCGCAAGAAGCCCTCGCCAAGTACGAAAAAGGTGAGTAGGGGCGCGGCATGCCGCATCCTCCAGTAGGTTCAATTGTGGTTGCAAGAGGACAGGGCGTACCCTGTCCCCCCAAAAACGGCTTACGCCCCCACCTTGACCGCATCAATCACCTGCGCGGCGAGTTCATATCGCCCATACGACGGGATAATGTACGCCCCTTGAATGATCGGGCGGAGCGTGCGCAAGAGTTCCTGCGCGATCAGCACCCCTTCGGCGGCGGCGCGATCCCCTGCCGCTTCGATTCGACTCAGGATCGGCTGCGGAATCGTGACCCCCGGCACTTCGTTATGCATAAACAGTGCGTGCTTGAGGCTGTACAGCGGCAGCACGCCCATTAAAACGGGCAAGCGCAGCGGCTCCCCGGTGATCTCCTGATAGCGCTTGAGGAATGCCTCCGCCCGCGGCGGATCGAACACCGCCTGACCGAGGGCGAAATCCGCCCCGGCAGCGATCTTCTTTTGCAGCACATCAATTTCGTGATCGACATCTGGCGCTGCCATGTTGAGCGCGCACCCGACCGTGAACCGCGTTGGCGTGCCGATGCTGTTCCCCGCTTGATCCACGCCGCGATTCATCTTCTCTTTCGTCAAGCGGATCAAGCCGCTGGGCGGAATATCAAAATGATCGTTCGCGTCCGGGTAATCCCCGATGCGCGTAGGATCGCCCATCGTCACAAACAAGTTGCGCAAGCCGAGCGCGTGCGCACCGAGCAGATCGCCTTGAATGCGCAGTAAGTTTCGCCCGCGTGTGGGAAAGTGCAGGATCGTCTCGACGCCGAGCCGATTTTCGAGCAAATGACACGCCGCCCACGCGCTGACACGCATCCGCGCGGTCGGGCTGTCAGCAATATCGACCATCGACGCGCCCGCATCCATGAGCAAACGGGCATTATCGACCATTTTATCGAGGTTGTGACTGCGCGGCGGAGCCATTTCGACGGTGACGACGAACTCCCCTGCTGCCAGCTTGCGCGCCAGTTCCGACGGTGGCACGGTATCCGGCACTTCGGATTCGGGCGGCGGCTCGGCGGCGCGGCTGATCTTGACGCGGAACACCGTCGTCTTACGATTCGGGTCATCAAGCGCGGCGCGCATCGAGGCGATATGCGCGGGAGTCGTCCCGCAGCACCCGCCGACAATATGCACGCCCAGCGCCTTGAGCGCCGCCGCGAAATCCCCAAAGTATTCTGTCGTCGCGGGGTACATCATACGACCGCTCACGCTCTGGGGAAAACCCGCGTTCGGCATGGCACTGGTGCGCGCCTCCGGTACGGCTGCCATCATGGCTTGAATCACCCGGCTGATCTGCGCGGGTCCGCCGGAGCAGTTCACGCCGATCACATCTGCGCCTGCCCCGTGCAGTTCTTTCGCCACCCGCGACGGCGGAAAGCCGATCCGCGTCCGGTCATCTGATCCGAAGGTCATTTCAGCGATCACAGGCACGTCGGGGGCGGATTCTTTCGCGGTTTTGATCGCCACCACGAGTTCATCCAAATCGCTGAACGTCTCGAATACAAGCGCATCCACACCCGCTTCTGTCAGCGCCGTGATCTGCTCCCGAAAGATCGCGGCGGCGTCTTCGGGCTTTAAGCGCCCATACGGGATCAAGCCCATGCCGAGCGGACCGATTGATCCGCCGATGTAGACATTTTCGCGTCCGCTTTCGCTGATCGCTTGGCGGGCAAGCATCACCCCGGCGCGGTTGATCGCAGCAGTTTGATCTTCGTAGCCGTGTTCCGCCAATTTCACCCGGTTGGCGCTGAACGTATTCGTCTCGATCAGTTCCGCACCCGCCTCGAGATAAGCGCGGTGAATCTCCAGCACGGTTTCCGGGTGAGTGAGGTTGTATGAGTCGAAACAAGCGTCAATCGACGAGCCGACGCGCGCATGAATCATCGTTCCCATCGCGCCGTCAGCGAGCAGGGGCGCGGGTTGTTCCAATCGTTTCAGCAGGGGGAGCATACGGTTCTTTCTTCTATATGTCAGTTGTTTACACACGTTCCTAACAGCGTGACCATCGATCCTGTGCCGTCTTCGGCGCGCTGCACGGTCACATCAGCGCGGGCGATGCGCCGCTGAACGTCGATGATCATCGACGGATTTTCCAGCGATGAACGGAGAAACGTCCCCGTATGCACACCGTACCATGCGCGCACGGTATCGGGATCATCATCGGTATCGAGAATAAAGACGGTGTTTCCCATCCCCCATTCGGTGATGAAGTTATGCGTCCGAAATGTGATCCGCGCATTCGGATACAGCGGCAAGCGCTGAGGCAGATAATCCAAGCACAACCGATCAAACGAGAAGAACAACCCACCTCCGCAGACCAGCACGGCAATCCCGACGACGAAGCATCCGATTGCCCCTTTTCCTAACGAACGTTTACCTTCCACACATATGCCCTTTCATCAAAGTCGCAGCCTTACGGACAGAAGCCTGTCAGGTGAATGAGTGTACCGCCGTCCGGGGCTGGCTCAAGCTCCCAACCGCGCGGAGGGATGCTCAACGGCTGGTTCGCATTCGGGTCACGATTCTGCACCTGTTGGCGCACAT
>JAPKMU010000207.1 GCA_026645745.1 Anaerolineae bacterium
TATGCATTTGCAGCGCGTAATAGGTCGGTGTAACCCACATCGACGCGCCATCGGTCATCACTGGAGCGTGGAGCACGTTCACGATCTGCGCGAGATTCGCCATGCTCATCACATTGCATTGACGATGAAACCCTTCCAGCGCCGCGCCGACCGCCAGCGCGTCACGGAGCGTTCCCGCTTGTTCGTAAGTAACAGGGTCACGCGGGCACGCATCAGGTCCCCAGTGGCGTGCTTCGGGATGCCATACGCCCCACTCGTCCAGCGCGATGCCGATTCGGCGCGCACTGCTGCCGAGCGCGTCAGTAAGATAACCAGCGGTGCGGGTTACGAAATTTTCGGTAGCGTCTGCTTCCGCCAGAAGCGCATAATACTGTGCTTCAGTGAAGTCGAGTTCCGGTCCGCCGTTGATCCAGTAACGATGAATGGAGAAGTGATCCATCAGGTCTGAGTGGCGCGCGTTGGTGGCAATGACGCGCTGATTCCAGTCGTCCTCATGACCGCAGATGACAAGTTCGATGGTTGAATCGACATGGCGAAGCATCGTCGCGTAACGGCGGTATTCGCGGGCGTAGGTTTCGGCGTCATAGTTCCCACCGCAGCCCCAATTCTCGTTGCCGACACCCCACAGGGTTACGCCGAAGGGCTGACGCGCTCCATTGGCGACCCGTTCAGCGGCAAGGGACGTATTTAAGGCAGAATTGCAGTATTCCACCCAATCGCACAATTCTTGCGGGGTTCCACTGCCAACATTCCCTGCGAGATAAGGTTCTGCTCCCAACAGGCGGCACAGCGCGATAAATTCATGCGTGCCGAGGCTGTTATCGTCTTCAACCTGCAAGCCGCACGATAAACCTAAGCGGCGGAAACGCTTGTCGGTCTCACCGATTCCATCCCGCCAGTGATAATGATCAGCGTAGCAGCCACCGGGCCAGCGCAGCAGCGGCACAGGCATTGCTTTGAGGGCATCCACGACATCCTTGCGGAATCCGCAATAGGTGGGGATATCGGTTGGATCTGTTCCGAGCCACAAGCCGCCGTAGCAGCATCGTCCTAGGTGTTCAGCAAAATGACCATAAAGGCGTGGTGAGATCGTCCCGATTGGGCGGTCAACCTGAATCAAAAAACGGGTTTCAATCATTCAATTACTCTCCTCGTGTCGTCTATACCGGAGCGCTGCATAGAAAACACGAATTAACTAAATCGAACAGCACAAGGACTCCCCGGCTGAGGAAATGGTCTGTGTGATAAACCGATTTGCATAGGCTTCACGGTAAGACGCTTGGATCGTCGTGTGTCAGTACGGCACACGACGATCCTTTCTGAGATGTCTTATATGCTCTGCTTGAGGGCGTAATAGACTTCATTCCAGCGCAGTTCATTTTTGAAGTCGCGGAGATTGGTTTGCGCATCAATTTGCAGGTATTCAATGCCTGCCATCTCAGCAAAATCAAGCATGTGTTCGCTGGTGAGTGCTTGACTGTACCCCGTATGATGCGCGCCGCCCGCATAAATCCACGCCGCCGCGCCGACTTTCAGATCAGGCTGAGGAGTCCACAATGCGCGCGCAACCGGGAGTTTTGGCAGGGGTTCGGCAGGAACAACGCCGTCGACGAGATTCACCACCAGACGGAAGCGGTTACCCATATCCATGATCGCCGCATTTACGGCAGGGGCAACTTGAGCGTCGAACACTAAACGAGCCGGGTCGGCTTTGCCGCCGATGCCGAGCGGATGCACTTCCAAGCGTGGTTGTTCTCCGGCAATGGTTGGGCAGATTTCGAGCATGTGCGCACCCAACACCTGCATCCCGGATGGGTGCAGATGATAGGTGTAGTCTTCCATGAATGACGTTCCCCCCGAAAGCCCCTTACTCATCACCTTCATCGCGCGCACCAACGCGGCAGTTTTCCAGTCACCTTCGCCTGCGAAGCCGTAGCCGTCCGCCATCAAGCGCTGCACCGCCAAGCCCGGAAGCTGCGCCAGTCCATGTAAGTCTTCAAAGGTGGTGGTGAACGCTGAGAACTTACCGTGCTCAAGGAAGCGGCGCAACCCAATTTCGATGCGTGCCGCCTCGCGTACGGATGCATGTCGCGCACCGCCTTTTTGCAGATCAGAGGCGATCCCATAAGTGGATTGGTACACATCAATCAGCGCGTCGATGTCCGAATCACTGACTGCACGCGTGAATTCGACCAGATCGCCAACGCCGTGACCGTATACCTGAAAACCGAAGCGCATCTGAGCCTCGACCTTATCGCCTTCGGTCACAGCGACCGAGCGCATATTGTCGCCAAAGCGGGCAAGGCGCATGGTTTGCATTTCACCCCACGCAGCAGCGGCGCGCATCCAAGCGTCGATCCGTGCTTGAACATCATTTTCGCTCCAATGCCCGACGACAACTTTCCGATTGCGGCGCATCCGGCTGACGATAAATCCGAATTCGCGGTCGCCATGCGCGGCTTGATTCAGATTCATGAAATCCATGTCGATGGCTGACCATGGAATATCGCGGTTGAACTGGGTATGGAGATGGAGCATTGGCTTTTGCAGTGCGCTCAACCCGGCGATCCAATTCTTGGCGGGGGAGAAAGTGTGCATCCACGTGATCACACCAACACACGTGGGATCATTGTTGGCAGCGCGGCAGATACCGACGATTTCTTCCGGCGTCGTCAAAACAGGTTTGTAGACAATTTTGACCGCCAGCGATGCTTCATTGAGCGCCGCTGCGATCTGCTGACTGTGCTGGGCGACCTGTTCCAGCGTTTCCGGTCCGTATAAGTGCTGACTTCCGGTCAAAAACCAAACTTGATATTCAGGGAATGCGTGCATTGTCGTTCCTTATGCTGCGGCTCAAAATGAGTTAGTTCTAGCTTGTATGCGAATCGCCGTTTTCGATGACAGTGGGATGTTGCTCCTACTGCCCGTACACGTTTTGATAGCGATCGTACAGGCGATCAATATCCGTTTGTGCGAGTGGTAGGGGAGTGCCGATTTGCAGCGCCGTCCACACAATCGCGGCGTTATCCTCCGTCATCACTGCTGCTTTGACTGCTGACTGTGCATTTTTTCCGGTAGCGAATACCCCGTGATTTTGCAGCAAACAGGATGGACTGCGACTTCCGGCTAACGTATCGACAACGACTTTGCCGATTTCTTCACCACCGATCAAGGCGAACCCACCGCACGGAATTGATCCGCCAAATTCATCGCCCATCGCAGTCGTCACACACGGAATTTCACGCCCGAGTACGGCAAAGGCGGTCGCGTAGCGCGAATGGGTATGCACAATTCCGTTGACGTGCGGCATATGCCGGTAGATGTAACAGTGAGAAGCAGTATCTGAGGATGCTTTGAGCGTGCCTTCAACAACTGTGCCGTTTGCATCCACGACGACCATGCTTTCTGGGGTCAATTCCTCGAACAACAGTCCGCTGGGCTTAATAACGATCAGCCCGCTTTCGGGGTCGCGTCCGCTTATATTGCCACTCGTCCATGCGACAAGGTGATTATTAGGCAGTTCAATGTGTAAATCGCAGACTTTCCGCCGGAGTTCAGGTAACAGCATCTTTTATTCTCCTTGCACATGATGGCGCATAGGGGGTGGTTTCTCCTCAGCGTTTGAATTTGTTCGCTGCTGCCCATCGTGAAGCATGTGAACGTTCACAAGAAAACGTAACACAAATCCTATGAATTGGTCAACGGGATTGGAAGAAAAACCCATCGAATTCGGACAATCTGCACGATCACCCCTTTCCCTGAGAGAAGAAAATCCGCAACTTGATGAAGATCGGCGCTATAATGGATCACAAAGTGAAGATGTGAGCTTTCACACAAGATGAGGTAATGTGAAACGGTATGTTTTATGTCTTCGGATAAACTCTCGAAACGTGTAACGCTGCATGACGTTGCGCAGCATGCTGGGGTCTCATACCAAACGGTCTCGCGCGTCATCAATGACGATCCGCATGTGTCCAAGTCGACACGTCAGCGCGTGCTCCAAGCAATCAATGCGCTCGATTACCGCCCAAACTATGCTGCACGCAGTCTGGTGACCCGCCGTTCAAACCTGTTGGAGATCATCAGCTTCGGTGCGACTCACTACGGTCCGTCCCAGATGGTGACGCACATCGAACGTGCAGCGCGCAGACTCGGCTATAACCTCATTTTGTCGCATATCACGGACATGACGACTCAGGAAATCAACAGTGCGGTCAATCGACTCAGCGGACGCCTCGTGGAAGGTATAATTCTGATAACGCCTGTGATCGGCGTGAGCTATGAGGAGATACTCGGTATCACGCGCGGCATTCCGTTCGTTATGATCGATACACCGCTTGGTTCGAATGCGCCGGGGGTGGTGATTAACCAGCATTATGGTGGTGAGCTTGCCACACAGCACTTGATCGCACTTGGCCATCGGCACATTTGCGAAATCAGTGGTCCGCTCAATTGGTTTGGGGCGATTGCGCGTCATGAAAGCTGGCTTTCTACCCTGCGAGTGGCTGGGCTTGAACCGGGAAAAAGCGCGGCAGGGGACTGGACGGCGGTTGGTGGTTACCAAGCAACCCAACAGCTTTTAACGGAGGATCGCACATTCACCGGGCTGATCGTCGGTAATGATCAAATGGCACTTGGCGCGATGCGTGCGCTGCGCGAAGCCGGGTTGCGCGTGCCGGAAGATGTTTCAGTGGTCGGTTTCGATGATATTCCTGAAGCGATCTGCTTTGAGCCGCCGCTGACGACCGTGCGACAAGACTTTGATGCCCTCGGCGCGCAAAGCGTCGAGTATTTGGTGGATCGCATCAACCGCCCCGAACAGCCTGCACAACAGCGCGTGCTGTATCCAACACTCGTTATGCGCCAGAGTACCCGCGCAGTGCCATAAACCGCAGCCATAACTTTATGAAAAGGATCAGAATGTGAACCAGAACACCATTCAAAACGCGATTGCAAATGGACAGACTGTATTAGGCATCGAGTTGGGATCGACGCGGATCAAGGCTGTGCTGATTGGCTCCGATCATGCGCCGCTTGCTTCGGGCGGCTATGAGTGGGAAAACCACTTTGAAAACGGCATCTGGACATACCCGCTTGAAGCGGTCTGGACGGGCTTACAGGCATGCTACCAGCAGGTCAGCCAAGCAGTACAAGCGCAGTATGGTATTCCGCTGCGGAACATCGGTGCGCTCGGTTTCAGCGGCATGATGCACGGCTATCTACCTTTTGATGCGCGTAACGAACTGCTCGTCCCTTTCCGCACATGGCGCAACACCATGACCGGACAGGCAGCGGAAGCACTCACCGAGCTATTCCAATTCAACATTCCACAGCGTTGGAGTATCGCCCATCTTTATCAGGCAATGCTGAGTCATGAGCCGCACGTCCCTGACATCCGTTTTATGACCACCCTTGCGGGGTATGTGCATTGGAAACTGACTGGTCAGAAAGTGATGGGGGTCGGTGAAGCATCAGGCATGTTCCCGATTGACAGCGCGACCAACGATTACGATGCACGGATGATCGCGCAGTTTGACGAAGTGCTTCGAGAACGAGATCTCCCGTTTACGCTTCGGGAAATCCTGCCCACTGTGCTTGTGGCGGGCGATTCGGCAGGGGTATTGAGTGAAGAAGGGGCACGGCTGCTTGATCCAACCGGACAGCTTCAGGCAGGGATTCCTCTATGCCCGCCAGAAGGCGATGCGGGAACGGGTATGGTAGCGACGAACAGTGTTGCCGTTCGCACGGGTAATGTGTCGGCGGGAACATCCGTCTTCGCCATGATTGTTTTGGAAAAGCCGCTTTCGAAGCTGCATGTTGAGATCGACATGGTGACGACGCCAACGGGCAAGGCGGTTGCGATGGTTCACAGCAATAACTGCACCTCGGATCTCAACGCATGGGTTGATCTGTTCGCGGAGTTTAGCCGCGCGATGGGTATGGAGATCAACCAGTCCAAGTTGTATGAACTCCTCTATCAACAGGCGCTTCTGGGCGATGCAGATGGCGGCGGGCTTCTTGCTTACAACTATCTCTCTGGTGAGCATATCACACAGCTTGAAGAGGGTCGCCCTCTGTTCGTTCGCACGCCGCAAAGCCGCTTTACGCTGTCTAACTTCATGCGCACCCATTTATTCTCGGCGCTTGGACCCTTGAAGATCGGTTTAGATGTCCTTTTCGAAGAGGAAGGCGTGAAAATCGATCGGATTTTTGGTCACGGCGGCTTTTTCAAGACAAAAGAGGTTGGGCAACGGGTGATGGCGGCGGCGATGAATGTTCCCGTATCCGTCATGGAAAGCGCAGGTGAGGGCGGCGCATGGGGAATCGCGGTGCTTGCCGCTTACCTACTGAATAGGTCAGAAAACGGCTCTCTTGAAACCTATTTGGCGGATAAGGTGTTCGCAGGACAAGGTGAGCTGACCATTTCTCCCACACAAGCGGATGTTGAGGGTTTTGCAGCATTTATGCAGCACTACAAACCGGGCTTGGTGATCGAAAGAGCCGCTGTCGATGCATTTAAGGTGGAGACGCGAAAAGCGGTCACTGGAAATTAGGCAAGACAGCGACCATGAAGCCGATTTCTTTCACCATACGTTGTGAGAAGTATGGTGAAAGAAACCCTCTTTTTAGTTAGACGGGCGAGTGGCGGTTGAACAGGTTACAATGAAGAAACACCCCCGCGCTGAAGTCAAAATCTCAGAAACAAACAAGGTCTTCTACCGCGATGCCTTTTTCCTTGGCTGATCATTTGAGACAGCTTGCCTACTTTGAAGGGCAAAACTCCGCCGTTCTTGAGCGCATGATACACAGCGCAGTCTCGCATTCGGCATCCGCTGGTGAGACGCTTTTTCTCGAAGGCGAGCAGGCTGCCGGATTGTGGATGATTCAAACGGGGCGGGTCAAGATTTACAAACTCAACCCACAGGGACAAGAACATATCCTGCGGATTTTTGGGGATTACGATACCTTCAACGACATCAGCGCCTTCGATGGCGGTGCGAATCCGGCGAACGCGGCTGCACTAAGTGATACCCAGCTATGGGTTTTTCCGACTCACGTCTTTCAAGAGTGCATTCAAAGAGACGGAATATTCGCACTGAGAGTGGTTCAAGTCCTCTCCGGGCGGGTGCGCGGACTAATCCGCCAAATTGAGAACTTAACCTTGTACTCAGTTACTGTGCGGGTAGCGCGGCTCCTTCTGAATCAAGTGGATGACCCTGCCTTGACCGGCACTGGTGTGACTCGTGCCGCGCTCGCTGCACATCTCGCTACGACCCCGCAAACCATCAGCACCGCTCTCCGTGAGATAGAATTAACAGGTGCGATAGAATTTGATCGCCATCAAATTCGTATCCTTCGGGAAGATTTGCTCCGTTCCATCGCCATGCTTTGACATCTATCACTAACTTCACAGTGACATTCTTCATCATCCCCCTTGTGTGACCCCATCGACTTCAGCTAGCTGAAGTACATCCATTTTATTCGCCTATACCCTCAAGGTAATTGTGTGGAGCCATAAGGATTGTTCGATGGGCAATACCATTTGGATGCCCCAACTCAGTACCGCTCAGTGCAGCGGTTGTGGTGAATGTATCGCAAACTGCCCGACCGGAGCGCTGGGCTGGATACAGGGAAAAGCCGCGCTGCTCTACCCGGAGCGATGCAGCTACTGTGCCACCTGTGAATCGACTTGTCCAACAGGCGCGATTGCGCTTCCGTATGTTGTCCTTAAAGCAAAGGGGGAATGATGAAAGAGAAAACAATAAACACCCATTTGGTGAGCGCTGTGCTGATCGGTTTTACGGTGCTGTTTTTAGCGATTCTGCCAAT
The DNA here is from genome assembly GCA_026645745.1 of Anaerolineae bacterium. Taxonomy (GTDB): domain Bacteria; phylum Chloroflexota; class Anaerolineae; order Aggregatilineales; family Phototrophicaceae; genus Flexifilum. The sequence goes on from JAPKMU010000207.1 coordinate 7,831, forward strand.
CCGTATCGAATTTGGACTGCCTACGGTCGAAGCACAGGAAACACCCGTACCAACCGCTCAAACGGTCAGCTACACCGCACCGAGCATGGTCGAATATACCCTTCGGACGGTGTTGGGACAGACGCCGCCAATGGCATTTCAAGGCGTAGGCGGCAGTATTGACGGTCAGCTTAACCCACAGTTGGCGGCAAATGTTGGCGATACCGTGCGACTCACGGTGATCAATGGCGATCCAGTCGCGCACGATCTGACGATTGCAGATTTGAATGTGACAACCGGTCAAATGGTTGGCGACGAAGAAACCGTCACGCTCGAATTTGTTGTGAACATGCCCGGCGATTTCGTCTACTTTTGCAGCCTCCCCGGACACCGCGAGATCGGCATGTTTGGTACGTTACGAGTTGCGGGTACGGTCGAAGTAGGGGATCGTGCAGAACTTGCAGCATCTCAGGGGAGCGTGATGGATCATGCGATGGCAGTACCGACGATTGCACCTGCCGTCGTTGATGCGGTGTCGATTGTGCGCGATCCGGCAGATGTGCCCCCGCCAGTTGGCGACCGCGATCCGATGACGCTGCGAGTCGATATGAATACGCAGGAAGTGACGGGTATTCTGGCAGATGGAACGACCTTCAGTTACTTCACGTTCGATGGCAAAGTTCCCGGTCCAATGCTGCGCGTGCGTGTGGGGGATACGGTCGATTTTCACCTCCACAACGACCCGACCAGCCTGTTTCCGCACTCGATTGACTTGCACAGTGTGACGGGTCCCGGCGGCGGCGCGGTCTATACACAGACGCTCCCCGGCGGCGAAACTTCGTTTACCTTCCAAGCGCTCAACCCCGGTTTATACGTGTATCACTGTGCGACTGCCAGCATTCCGCATCACATTAGTTCTGGCATGTACGGTTTGATCCTTGTCGAGCCGCCCGGTGGGCTGCCGCCAGTGGATCGTGAGTTCTATGTGATGCAGGGCGACATTTATACTGAATTCCCCTACGGCACTACCGGACACCAACCATTCAGCGCCGCCCACATGAGCGATGAAGACGCGGATTACCTCGTGTTCAACGGCGCGGTTGGCGGCTTGACCAGTGATGAACATGCACTGCGCGCCAATGTTGGGGAAACCGTGCGGATTTACTTCGGGGTAGGTGGTCCGAATTACACCTCCTCCTTCCATGTAATTGGCGAAATCTTTGACCGCGTGTACGAAAATGCGTCGCTCACCAGCCCGCCGCTCACCAACGTTCAGACGACGCTTGTGCCAACAGGCGGCGCGGCGATTGTCGAATTCACCGTCGAGGTGCCGGGACGCTATATCCTCGTTGATCACTCCCTCAGCCGCTTGGAGCGCGGGTTAGCTGGATACCTGATCGTTGAAGGCGAGGAGCATCCAGAAATTTTCCATGGAGATAGCCTTCCCGAATCGTCAGGGCATTAATCTATTCACCCGCAGGAGATTATCATGCACACAATCATCGATGTCCGTGAGATTAAGCCGCGTGATCGCCATGCGTTGATCTTCCAAACGTTTGACCAGCTTCAACCCGGAATGCACTTTGTTATTGTCAATGATCACGATCCTGTTCCGCTTCAATACCAGTTTATGCACGAACGGGCAGGCATATTCACGTGGGAATACCTTGAAGCAGGTCCTGACGTGTGGCAAGT
>JAPKMU010000208.1 GCA_026645745.1 Anaerolineae bacterium
CGCGAGCGGGATCAGAGCGGCGATGTTGAGCCGAATGATCAGGTTACGATCCGTCAAGATATAGCGGCGGAGTTCGCTGTAGCCCGCCGGAAGTTCATGCAGAGTCATTGTGGGCGCTTGAGAAATAAGGCGGATCGGGTGACTTCGACGACAACCGTACCGTGCTGGTTTGTGCCGATGTGCTTGAGCGTGACAATGCCGCTGTCGGTACGCGATTTACTCTCGCGCTTGTCGATGACTTCGGTTTTGACGTAGAGCGTATCGCCGTGAAAGACCGGATGCGGATGTTTGACATTTTCATAACCTAAGTTGGCGATGATGCGCCCCATCGTCGTATCTTGTACGCTGATCCCCACCGCGAGACTCATGGTAAATAAGCCGTTCACGAGCGGCTTGCCAAATTGTGAACTTGAAGCAAAGTGCGCGTCAATGTGAAGGGGCTGCGGATTCATCGTGATCGCGCAAAACAACATATGTTCGCCTTCGGTGATGGTGCGGCTGAATTCATGCACGATCACCATTCCAACTTCCCATTCATCAAAGTATTTTCCAGCCATCGGTTGAGTCCTAAGTGTATACACTGCGCTTATGTGCAAAATCACCCGTCACCCCTTACTGCTCCTCACCCCCCGTCCCCCTCTCCATCACAAGCGATAGAGAGGGGGAGCAAAGCCCTTGTTTTTTTCTCTCCAACCTTCGGTTAGAGCGGGGCTGGGGGTGAGGAGCAGTAGGCAGAAAATCTACTGTCGCCCCTCTCCCCAGACTTGAAGCGACTCGATGTTTTTGCTTGCGCCCCTCCCTGAATTCGGGGAGGGGAGACGAGCGAAGCGAGTGGGGGAGAGGTTGCTTTACCGCTCGACTTTTCTGGCATTATATCTGCTTGTACGGTGATCCGCTCTCTGCCAGCGTCCGGGGTGAGGGCAAGCCTGAATCTTAACGTAAAAAGGCGCATAGAATCGAAACCGCCCGGCATGAGGGGGACACACCGGGCGGTTTCGTGTATAGGGAGGGCTGCGATGGTCGGGAGCGACCCGACTTGTTAATCACCCGCGAACCCGGACGCTGCTACCAATAAACCGTGTTCCTCATTGGGCATGCCCTCGTCCGCGCCCGGATTCACAGAATGCCCATAGGATAAAAAGTGCGTGTAAACACGGTGTGAGTTGGGCATGAACGGGTTATGAGTGCCGCTTACTGCCCCGGTGCGCCAATCGGCGGCAGTCCACCGCCTGAGCCAACGCCGCCTTGACCAGCAAGCGGATCAGGCGTAGGCGTACCGTTTTGACAGAAATTCACCGCCGTGCTGAGTTTGGCGCTCACACTGCCGCTGCTCAAAACCTGAAGCGCGTTGCGATACTGCTGTTCGGCGGGGCAGTATGCCCCTTGTGCCGCCCATGCGTCACCGTAGCCGACATACGCAGTGAACAACATTTGCAGCGCCTCTTGATAATACCGCCCGCCTGAGCCGAGGTTGACCAATTCGCGCAGGGCTTGAATCGCGGCGGAATAATCCGATCCGACCAGCGCGCGCGCGTTCAAATACAGCGTCGCGGCATAGCTTTCATATTCGAGTCCGTCTTCAAGTGCGCCGTACTGCCGCGCGCGGTCGATCACGAGATTGGCGGCGGCGGGCTGCATCGCTTGGTACAGATTACGCGCCCATGCGTTGAGCGTCTGTGACATCAAGCGGCGGACGGCGGCGGTTTCATAGCCTTCATCGAGTGCGATGATCACATCAAGATATTCAGCCGCATCTTCGTATGCGCCCGCCCCAAACGAATTTTGTGCCTGCTGATAAATCGCCGCAAGATCATATCCGCCCGCGCCAGCAGTCGGGGGTGGCGCGTCGGTGATTTCCGCTGTCACTTCCGGCGCGATCACGGCAGCCTCAAGCGTTGGTGTAGGGGTTGGGGTAAGCGTCGGTTGTGAGCTGATGAATAAGGCGGTTGCGGTCGGCGCGAACTCACCAACCTGCTGCACACCAAGCGCCTCCAAGAAGCGCAAGCGTGCATCGAGTAAGACAATATTTCCGCTCGAAACATCGGCGGGGATGCGCGCCAGTTGTTCGTCAATCGCCGCCCGCTGAGTCGAAGTCGCGGCGGCGGCGGCTTCACGCTGTCCTGTCGTCCAACCTGCCGCGCCCGCCAGCAGCACGATCACGACAGCGAACAAGATCATCAACCCGCCGACAAAGCCCATCATGCCGCATCCGGCACGCCGCCCGGAGTCTTCCGGGTCGATCATGCGCGGCGGGCGGCGACCTTCGCCGGGAAGTTGGTTAAAAGGCGATTTCGGCTGCGTATCTTCCAAATTAGGCTGATTACTCATAACGCGAGTTTACTCCACGATCCGTACATGAACGCCCCGCATTATATCAGACACGCATCGCGCCGCGTGCGTTTCACGGCACAACGCGCGATTGCAGCACGTCGTTCAGCGCTTTCACCAAGCGGCGCAGTTCCGCTTCTAAGTCCTCGGTGATTCCTTCTTGGATCGCGGCTTCTCGGAAATGATCACGCGCTTCGCGGAGCGCATCTTCGCCCCGGCGCACAGCGGCGAGTCCGGTTTTCATGTGGGTGCGCGCCTCGCGGTTGACCGGACGTGTGTAGCGGCTTGGGAAATCCCATCCGAACAGCACACCGACTTCTTGCAGCCGTTCGATGAGTTCGTCGGCGCTGGTGATCTGCATGGCTGCGCCTGCTTGCAAAAGTTCTTGCAGGGTGATGCTCAAACTCGGCTCGACGCCAAAATCAAGCTGCGTGATCTCCCGATAGCGGCTTTCGACGTCTTGAATCGAACCCGGCTGCGGGCGGAGCGCGCCTTTTTGCGGCGAAAGTCCGGTGAAGATCGGGTACAGGATACCGACGCACAGGTTATGAATATCCAACCGCATGAATTGGGAATTTTCGCTCGCGCTGCCCTCAAGCTGGCGTGAGCTGTTCAGGTCGATGATGCGCAGATGCGCCCCATCCCAGTACACATGCTCCAGCTTGTGATCCATGTAGACGATGCCTTGACGATGAGCCATCCGCAGCACTTCGGCAAACTGGAGCGCCAGTGATAAACCTTCTTCTGTGGGCAGCCGAAAGCGGGTATTCGGGCGGTCGGGTCGCATGGTGTAAAACAGGTTGTTCACCCGCGCCAAGTTTTCGAGGGCGAGGTACGGACGCCAGCCGCGCTCATGGAATTCGAACATGCTGCGCGCAAACTGAATCACATCGCGCCCGAACGATACGACTTCGCCGTCATCCGGGGCTTCGGACGGATCCGCCAGATAGCCGCAGTCCACAAATTGGACAATATGTGGGATTGTCGCCAGCTTTAAGAGCAGTTCCGCTTCATTGGCGAAGGCGCGGAACTCCCAACGCGGCTCATCACCGGGGGCGAGATGCTCCGGGCGCATCACTTTGAGCGCGACAATTTCCCCACTGCGGCGGTCTTGTGCATCCATCACGCGGGCATAGTGCCCCAACGCGAACGTGTCGTTGAAGTTCAGAATTTGATAGGTGGCGGTCAGTTGTGTCATATTCACCCACTAAATATATCCCAAAAACTGCGAGCGGTTTGGGATATGTTGGATACTGTACCATTGGAGGCGGTGTCACGGTAGGGGCTTTTTGTGGCGGTTCTTGAAGTCGTCAGGTTTGTGGTCATGAAATCGGTGCTTGCGCGACTCTTTGCCTTCGATAGAATTGAAAGGTAGAAGCGTAGAACGCGCCAACAAGGGTCTTGCAGTTATGAGCGAAGCGGGGCAGCGCATCCGGCTGCGCGGCGGCAGTTGTACCAGTGTGGGACAAGTCCGCGAAAACAACGAAGACAACCTCCATTTGTGGCTGCGGGATACGTTCGTCGTGGCGATTGTCGCTGATGGAATGGGGGGGGCAGCGGCGGGCGAAGAAGCCAGCCGTCTCGCGGTAGAAACCGTCGAGAGTGGTTTCTTGCGCGATGATCAAATGCGCTTTCAAGCGATGGCGGACGATCTGATCCGCATCGAAATGCGCGCCGCGATCCGCGAGGCAAACGCTGTGATCGTCAACCGAGCCGCCGGAAATCCTGAACTGCGCGGCATGGGAACGACCGTCACAATGGCATTTGTGCGTGGTTCTCATGTGATCGTTGGGCATGTTGGCGACAGCCGCGCCTATCACGTCGAGGGTAGTTCACGCACCATCACCCAAGTCACGGTTGATCACAGTTTTGTTGAAGCCCTGATCGCCGCCGGACACCTCACCCAAGAACAAGCCGAAGAACATCCGATGCAGCATGTCCTATATCGCGCGTTGGGTCAAGGCGATGACATCGATGTCGATATTTACGAAACCCGCGTGCGCGCAAGTGACCGTCTCGTGTTGTGTTCGGATGGGCTGACGCGGCATGTTAAGCCGAACGAAATCGCTGAAATCGTCCTCGGCACCGATGATCCGACGGTCGCGGCGGAGCGCTTAATCGAGCGGGCGAATGCGCTCGGCGGCGTGGATAATGTCAGTTCGGTCGTCTTGATCGTGGACAGCATTCAGGACGATGAAGCAACGATGGAATTGAATCGCCTTGCATCACTGCCGCTCGAAGATGAAACCCTACGCTTAACCTTTTCTGACGATGATACGCATGAAGGCTTGCGGGCGATCCGCAGTACAGGTCAAACGCAGTCGCCAGAAGAAGGCAGCGATCCGAAATCCCCAACGGAATAAGATAGGCGGCTGGTACTAAGAAACCATCTGAAAATCCTCTCATCCCCCTGACCCCCACGTAAACGAGGCTCAAGGGGCGACAGTAAATTTCCTGCCTACTGCTCCTCACCCCCCGCCCCCTCTCCAAACTTTGTTTAGAGAGGGGGTGAAAAGCAGCGTGTTGGTTTTCCCCTCTCTATCGCTTGCGATGGAGAGGGGTGGCGCACCGAAGGTGCGACGGGGTGAGGAGTAGGTGTCACCCCCTCACCCCCACGTAAACGAGGAAAAGAGGAACTGCGAGCAGGGTGAGGGGGTACGCAGCGAATATTCAGATGGTTTCTAGCAGCCGCCTTTTTCATCGCTTTTCCTTGAAAATCTCCGATTTTCACACGTATCTCATGCGAGAGGTGCGGCATTGTGTGTTTTCACGCTATAATCGTTTGCGTATAGCACTTCTCTAACCTATCCCTAACGATCGAGGTGAAGGCATGTCCGACCGCCCGAATACCCCCGACCAGTCCGGCACTTCTGCTGCCGACCAGAGCGGCGGCTGGCGGCAGCCCAGCGGCGCAACTCAGGGCGGCTGGCGCGTGCCGGAGCGTACTCCTGAATCACCTGCCCCGCAGGCTGCACCTGCTCCGGAAGAACGCAGCGAAAGCAGTTGGCGTCCGGCGGCAGTGCCGCGCAGTCTGAGCGCAACGCCTCAAACGGCGGGCGGGTGGCATCGCCCACCGCAGACAACGCTCGATTTGGAAGCGGAGACGCCTGTCGAAGACTCCGAATCGGTCATCCCACACGATGAGGTGATCGAGGCGGAAGCCGCCCCTGCCCCTGACGTGCTGCCCTTTGACGAAGCCGCTGCCAAAGCCGAAGCTGAAGCTGAACAGCCCGCCCTCGACTTGATCGACGAGGAGGACGACGAGAGCCTGAGCATGAGCGAATTGTTCGCGCTTGCCAGCCTCGCGGATCAACAGCGCATCCCCGCTGCCGGTGATACTGGCGCGGCGGCAGCCGTTGATGATCCGGCGGCATACGCCCGCGAACAGCTTGCGCGGCTGCAAGCGCTCCAGCAGGGCGACACCAGCACAGGTGAAGCGACCGCCGATCAACCTGCCGTGATCGAAGACGAAGAATCACAGGCGGCGGCATACGCGCGCGAACAATTGGCGAAACTCACCGACAGTCAAAAACTGGCGGCGGCGGTCGAAGCAGGAACGGTAGGGGTTCAGCCCGCGCCAGCCGCTCCGGTGATCACGATGACGCCGGAAGAAATCGCCCTCGCGCAGCGCTACCACGACGCCGAAAACGCGATCCGCACCCTGCGCGCTCAATTCCGGGCAGGTCAGATCACCTCGGATCAACTTCAGAACGAACTCCGCCGCCATCTGGTGCTGGATGAACAGCAGCGCTGGTGGATGATGGGCACAGAATCGGATATGTGGTATCGCCACGACAACGGTCAGTGGATCGTCGATACGCCGTCCGTGCTGCTCAAAGAGGCGGAAGGCGGCGCACCCGCCGCGCTCACGGGAGCAACCGGCGCATCGCTGCCGTACATGGTCGAAGAAGCCGCCCGTCAGCGCGATGTCTCGCAGGCAATCCCGGAAGGCGCGACCGTCGCTACTTCGACGATCCGCCCGGAAGACATGCAGCTTCCCCGTCCCACCTCGGTGAGCGATCTCGAAGCGACGATCCCCGGCACACAGGGGATTTACCTCGGTGAGCAAGACCCGAATCAAACGGTGGTGGCGAATCCGTATGGGCAAGAAACCGTCGCCAGCGGCGTGACGATGCCGAATCCGCGCACCGCCGGGGGCTATGACAGCGTTGAATCGCCGATCCCCGTGCCAACCGCGCCGCCGAATTACGACGTTGATATGATGACGCCGTCTTATGAAGCCGCCCGCGACGAACAGCGTGCGCAGACTTTCCGCACTATCGGGATCGTCACGGCGGTCGTAGCGGCGCTTCTGTTCTTAATCGCGGCGGGTGCGATCATCCTCGGCGTGGTCACGTACAACAATATCGCCGCGCCTTGGCAAGATGAAATCGCGGCGCTGGCGGATTACCGCCCGACGACGCAGACGGCGTATATCTACGCGGCAGACGGTCGCACCGTGATCGCCGAACTTGCCAGCGGAAGCGGCGGCGCACGTCAGCGCGTCGAACTTTCGGAGATCGCGCCGGAATTGATTCATGCGATCGTGTCGGTCGAAAACGAGCGCTTCTTCGTTGATCCCGGCTTTGATCCGGTAGCGATTGCACGCGCGTTTATTCAGAACTTGCAAGCGGGCGGAATCGAATCCGGCGCAAGCACGATTACCCAGCAGATCGCCCGCAACTTGGTGATGCGCGACTTCACTGCTACGGCTGATCGTAAGCTGACGGAGATCGTGATCGCGGCGGAAATTGCGCAGCGCTACGACAAGAATTTCATCCTTCAGCTTTACCTGAACGAAATTTTCCTCGGCAACCAGTCCTACGGCGTGGAAGCGGCATCACAGCTTTATTTTGATAAGCCCGCCGCTGACCTGAACCTCGCTGAATCGGCATTGATCGCCGGATTGATCCAAGCGCCCGCCGCCTATGACCCGGTCACGAACCCGGATGCAGCGGAACAGCGCATGTTCCAAGTGCTGAATATGCAGGTCGCGGTCGGGTGTTTACAGTTCCAACACGCCCCCTATGCTACCGAGCCGTTCTGCGTCACCCGCGATGTCGTCGATGGTCCGCTGAATGCGGTCGATGTCGCCCGTGTGCAGGTGCGCGTGTTTGCGCCGCGTTCGTATGACGTGGAATACCCGCACTTCGTCAACTATGTTCAGGCGATTGTCGAGCGTCAATTCGGGTCACCGGAAGAAATTTTCCGGCGCGGGATGCGCATTACGACTACGCTCAACCCCGCCATTCAAGACCTGACGGAAAGCGCGCTCCGCGTAGCCGTCTCGCAGCTTGCGCCAAACGCCGTCAACACCGGCGCGATCTTGGTGACCGATCCACGCAGCGGCGCAATTTTGGCGATGGTCGGCAGCCCGGATTACACCAATGACAGCACCGCCGGACAGGTGAACAACGTCTTTACATGGCAGCAGCCCGGCAGCACGATCAAGCCGATCCTGTATACGGCGGCGCTCGAAGGCATCAACCGCAGCGGCGCGTTGGAGTATTACACCCCGGCGACCGTGCTGTGGGATGTGCCCGTTCAGTACGAGACGATTCCACCGTATGCACCAGTCAACTTTGACGGCATTTTCCGCGGTCCGATGGCGCTGCGCTACGCGCTTCAGGGCAGCATCAATGTTCCGGCGGTCAAATCGCTGGAATGGATGGGCTTGGACGAGTTCCGCGAAACCGCGACCCGCATGGGTGTGCAGTTCTTACCCGAAGCGACGTTCGGTTTGCCCACCGCGCTCGGCGCAACCGAAGTTCGCCTGTATGACATGGTTCAGGCATACGGCACACTGGCGGATAACGGCGAACGCGTGCCGCTCTACGGTATCCAGTCGATCCTCGATTCGGATGGTGTGGATATCACCCCGGCGTCACTGCGCGGTGCAGCACAGCAAGCCGTCGCACCGCAGATCGCCTACCTGATGAACAGCATTTTGACGGACAACGACGCCCGCGCGCCGATTTTCGGCGTGAACAACGGGCTGTGGTTCCCGGCATACCCCGGTCGCGTGGCGGCGAAAACCGGTACATCAGATAACAGCCGTGACCTGTGGACGATCGGCTACTCGAACAACTTCGTCGTCGGTGTATGGCTTGGTCGCCATGACGACGGCGCGACTCAGAACACGACACAAGGCAGCGCGATCCCAGTGTGGAACGCGGTCATGTCGGCGCTGCTCCAAGCCGCCGCGCCCTCCGGTTGGAGTACGCCCGATGGCATCGTCCAGCAGCAAATTTGCGCGGATACCGGAACGCTGTATGACCCGAATATTCAGCCGTGCCGCAGCGTCCGCACCGAGCTTTTCTGGATCAACCAGATGCCGCCGCCCGCCGGATCAGGCTTCGTTCAAGATTTGCAGATCGATACGTGGACGCGGCTGCGCGCCAACCAGTACTGCCCGGAGAGCGTCACCACCGAGCGCTTCTTGGCGATCAGCGATGCCTCCGCGATCCGCTGGTTGACCACGACGAACGAAGGGCGCGCTTACGCTCAGGCGAATAACCTGCCGACGAACGCGCCGCCGACGGGTGAATGCGCCGTCGGTCAGATCATCCCGCAGGTTGCCTTGAGCGCCCCAACGGATGGCGCGACGGTGACGGAAACCGTCTCGTTCGTCGGTACGGTTCAGGCGGATCAATTTAACCGCTACCAGCTTGAGATCGCCGCCGTCGGGTCGAACGAATACCGCGTGATCGCGGGTCCGTATGCGACTCAGGGGCAGAATATCGAGTTGGGACGCTGGGACTCGCGCAATGTCACGAATGGTCAGTATGTCGTGCGCTTGGCGGTCTTCTCGAATTCGGGCGGGTTTGTCTACCGGACGATCACGATCCTGATCAACAACATCCCGCCGACACCAACCTTGACCCCAACGCCGACTCAAACGTTGATCCCGACGTTCCCGGCGTTCACGCCGCTGCCGTTCGATACGCCGATCCCGTTCGGCGCACAGGGCGCGGCAACCGTCACACCGCAGGGCTTCGTGCCGATGGGCGGCTTGTCCACGCTCGCCGCGACACCAACGCCGGAGTTTTAACGGCAAGCATTCACCGCAGAAATAAAAAGGGCGATCCCGAAATGGGATCGCCTTTTTTTATGGATGTACTGCTCCTCACCCC
>JAPKMU010000209.1 GCA_026645745.1 Anaerolineae bacterium
TTTCGATAGATGGCAAGCCGTACACGACGCGCCCCGCGCTTGTCGAGATGCTCCCCGATGAACCAAACCTGCCGCCGCGCCCTGTCCCGATCCGCTTCCGGCTCAATGTGCCGACAGCATGGATCGCGCTCACGATTACGGATGGGAAAAATCGTCAGGTGCGCCGCATGACTGCCGCCGTTGGCTTTCCTACGCTGCGGCTTGTGCGTGTGGCGATGGCGGGGATCACGCTCGACGGGTTAGCGCCGGGGGAATGGCGTAAGCTGACTGCCGCAGAGTTGGATAAAATTGGGATACGTAAGCAGCCCTAAGCAGTGCACCGCACCACAGAGAGGCACACATGACCTACCCTTATCGCATCTTCTTGAGCTACGCGCGTGCTGATAAAGACCTCGTTCAGCGCGTGGCAGAAATTCTGGCTGATCTAGGGATGGAACCGCTTTGGGATGTCAATATTCAAGCGGGGAAACCGTTTACCGCCGAAATCAAAGAAATGATCTCACGGGCGCATCTGTTTATGCCTGTCATGTCCGTCAATGCGCTCACGCGCCCTTGGGTGCATCAAGAAATCGGCTTCGCCATCGCTTTGAATCTCCCGATTCTGCCGCTATCGATCGGTCAACTTCCGGATCAAATGATCGCCGGTCATCAGTCATTGTATATCCATGAAGACCTAAGCAACCTCGAACAAGCGATTCGCAGCACACGCCTCGATCTCCTTGTCATTCCGCCTGAACCGAAACCCATTGGACTGCTGACCATTATTCAAAGCCCGGAAGATCGGGCGAAGAAGATTGGCGAATTGTGCACATGGTTGATCGATTCGATGGGTGCTTACGGGATGGTGCGAATACAGGCGCGTTATTCAACCTTCGCAATTCCAACCGCATCGATCAGAGATTCCATCTGGGATGTCCGTGAAGGGAATCGAAAACGCACCGATGCACACCGGCGCGTGCTGCGGGAAGAACGGCTCGCCACAGAACGTCATGCACGGAAAGCCGGATGCAAACTGATGATCGATCATAACGCTCCCATCGGGGCGGATCGTGACAATGAAGCCCGCCGGGTGCGCCTGAGTATGCTGGTCGAATTCATGCGGAGTATGTCCGACAACCAGCTAAAAGTGGTGCTATCGCCGCGCGCACAGGATACAAACCTGCAAATCGTGGGGGATCATTTCCTCGCAGAGGCAGTTGGGCATCGGGCGGAAGGTTACGTGAATACCATCATTAACGCGCACGCACCAACCGTGCTGCGAAAAGTATCCGAGTTTGATAGGCTTTTTGACGAACTTCACGCCGAAAATCCTATGACACTTGCTCAGGTAATCGCTATTATCGAGCAGTCAATGGGATGAGACCAAAGAGGACATCTTCATGCGCATTGGATTACAAATTCCGAGTTTTACGTGGGGCGGAGCAAATACCATCGCCCCGAAGCTCAACGAAATTGCGCCGCTGGTCGATCAAGGCGGCTTTTACAGCTTATGGGTGATGGATCACTTCTTTCAAATTCCCGGCGTCGGCGAACCGCAAGAGCCGATGCTCGAAGGTTACAGCGCCCTTTCTTATCTTGCCGCGCTGACGAAAAACGTCAAACTTGGCACATTGGTCACGGGCGTGATCTACCGCTATCCGGGTATTCTCGTCAAAACGGCGACCACATTGGACGTACTCAGCGGCGGACGGGCGTATTTTGGGATCGGCGCGGCGTGGTTTGAGCGCGAAGCACTGGGTTTAGGTATCCCGTATCCCCCAATTGCGACCCGCTTTGAAATGCTCGAAGAAGCGCTGCAAATCGCCCATCAAATGTGGTCGGGTGAGGTCAAACCGTACAACGGCAAGCATTATCAATTGGATGAAACTCTCTGCGTACCGATGCCGATCAGCCAACCGCACCCACCGATCATGATCGGCGGCATGGGTGAAAAGAAAACCATGCGCTTCGTCGCCAAATATGCCGATGCGTCCAACATGTTCATCGGGGCGGGCATGGATGCGCTGAAATCGCGACTGGAAACACTCCGCCAGCACTGCGATGAATTGGGGCGCGATTACGATGCGATTGAGCGAACAGCGCTCGGTACGGTGAATTTTGACACGCGGAAGCCGCAAGACGTGATCGCGGAGATTCGCCAGCTTGCCGAACTCGGCTTCCAGCATGTGATCTATAACATGCCCAATGTGGAAACGATCAAGCCGGTAGAAACGATGATCCGCGAGGTGATTCCGGCGGTAAAAGAGATGTAGTGCTCCTCACCCCCCGAAGGCTCGTCCGATATTGGCGGCGTGCTTTTTCACCCCTCACCCCCTGACCCCCTCTCCCACGCAAGCGGGTAGAGGGGGAACCGCTGCCGCAGACTGGGAGCAACTTAGCAGTCTGTTTGCGCCCCTCCCCGAATTCGGGGAGGGGAGACGAGCGCAGCGAGTGGGGGAGAGGTTGGCTTTTGAGTATCGGACAAGCCTGTAGAAGCTGAAGCGCAGTCTATTGAACGACCATAGGAACTTGTGACAATGAGACCGATTGAATTTACTTTTAACACCCGCCGTTCGATGGTGGTGGGGCGGCGCGGCATGGTGGCAACCAGCAACCCGCTCGCCTCGCAAGCCGGGTTGAACATCCTGCGGCAGGGCGGAAACGCCGCTGATGCCGCTGTTGCCGCCGCCGCCGTCCTTAACGTAACCGAAGCTGCTTCAACCGGAATCGGCGGGGATATGTTCGCGCTGTACTACGATGCGAAAACGCGCACCGTCACCGGATTGAACGGGAGCGGACGCGCTCCGGCGGCGCTCCATGCTGAAATGCTGCGCGAACAGGGCTTACGCCAAGTTCCGGCGCGGTCGCCGCATGCGATCACCGTGCCGGGGGCGGTCGCCGGGTGGATCGATCTCATCGAGCGTCACGGCAGAATGCCGCTGAAGACAATTCTGGAAGATGCGATTTTTTACGCCTATGCGGGCTTTCCCGTGCATCCGGTCTACGGTGCGGCATGGCAGCGGAACGCCGGATTCTTGCGGAACGCGCCGAACGCTTATGAGTATTTGCCGAATGATATGCCGCCGAACATCGGCGATGTCGTTGTTTTGCGCGGGCTAGCCGATACGCTCCAGCAAATTGCTGAAGGCGGCAAAGCAGCGTTTTATCAAGGGAAGGTCGCAGATGCCATCGTGCGGACGGTGCAGCGGCTCGGCGGACTGCTCACGCATGAGGATTTAGCCGCGCATACGTCCGAATGGGTGACGCCGATCAGCGTGAATTATCACGGGGTCGATGTGTACGAGATTCCGCCGAATGGTCAAGGCTTGGCGGCACTGATCGCCTTGAATATTTTGAACGGCTTCGATATTGGATCGCGCCGATGGGATGATCCGGGGCAGATGCACGTCATGATCGAGGCGATGCGGTTGGCGTTCGCGGACGCGCGCCAATATATCGCGGAGTCAAGCACGCATCCCGCGCCGCTCGATGGGCTGTTGAGCGATGATTACGCCGCCAGCCGCCGCGCATTGATCGGCGCACGCGCCATTCAGCCGATCAGCTACGGCACGCCGTTTGGCGGATCAAACACGGTGTATCTCTCAACGGCGGACGGTGAAGGGAATGCGTGTTCGTTTATCAACAGCCTGTATATGGGCTTTGGATCGGGCATCGTCGCCGATGGAACAGGCGTGTTCCTGCAAAATCGCGGCGCGTGCTTCACGCTCCAGCCCGGTCACGCGAATGAGCTAGAAGGTGGTAAACGCCCATATCACACGATCATTCCCGCGATGGCGGTTCAAGAAGGTGAGTTATGGGCATCGTTCGGCGTGATGGGCGGATTTATGCAACCGCAGGGGCATGTGCAGGTGATCAGCGGCATGATCGACGATGATCTTGATCCGCAGACCGCGCTGGATCGCCCGCGCTGGTGTTTGGATGCGCTCGATATTCCGCCGCTGTACCCGGAGCTTGAGGACGGGGAAATGCCGGTCGTCGTCGCGGTCGAAGAGGGCATTCCGGTGGCGACGATGTCCTCATTGGCAGATCGGGGTCATCAAGTCCGTCCGGTGAGCGGTTTTGGGCGCGGCTTGTTTGGCGACGGGCAGATCATCCGGCGCAACCCGGCGACGGGTGTTTTATACGGCGGAAGCGACCCGCGCAAAGACGGATTAACCGCCGCGTTCTAGCGCGTTTTCGCATTCTATCCGACAATCACTCCTGAATATTGGCTCATATCAGGAGACACCATTGATGCGAACCCTCTTTTCGGCTTTGCTGATCTTCGTGCTGCTTTTTGGCGGTGCGGTTGGAACAATGGCACAGGAAGATTGTGCGCCTGAACGGCTCGAAATCGTGATCGACACGCTGCAAGCAGCACGAGCCGCGATGAGCAGTGGCGATCAGGCGCGTGCGGTCGAACTGCTGACCGCTGTTCAAACATCCCTTGATCCCATCATCGCGGCATGCAGCGGCGCGCAAACCGTCGAAGTTGAAGACGCAACGCCTGAAGCGGTTGTCACATCGGGGGAAACGGTTGTGATCGAGTCTGATCTCACACTGCCGAATACCTTTGTCGCCAGCGGTGATTTGTTCGCGTTTTCGATGCCGGAAGGCTACACCTACGAAGAAAGCTCGACCAGCTACGAAAGCGGCACAGCGATCACCGTTCGGCTCGAACCGTCGAGCGGCAGCGATCTTCCGAATAATGTTGCAACCTTCAACGTCCTGATCGGGGATCCGTTTGCGATTGCGGATTGGGTGGGCGTGTTTGATGCCGAAGCGCTCACGGTCGGGTTTGAAGGGATCGGGTCGATTGCGCGGGCGCTCGAAAACATGGTCACAGATGAGGGTGTTCAGCTATCCAATGCCTTGACTTACCGCATCGATCTTGCGGGTCATGCGGGCGCGGCGGTGCGCTTCGACGTGGTGATCGATTCGGATACACCACCGCTGGAAGCCGTCGTGTATATTGTCGATTATGGCGACGGCGTGTACGGCGCTTATGCGGCGCTGGCGCTGGAAGGCGGAATGGGTGCGCAGGTCGAGGTTTTGAACGCAATGGCGCTGTCGATGCAGCTTGGCGAATGAGTTTTTGGTTTCTCACCCCCGCCCCCACTCTCCATCGCAAGCGATAAAGAGTGGGTGAGGAGCATTTCGCTACTTGCCGCCTAATCCATACGATTCGCTGGCGAACTGCACCGCAACGCCGTTTTCAATCGTGTAGGTGACACTGTTTCCGCTGGGGCATCCGTCCCAAACAAACCAGTAGGTCTTACCATCCAGCATTGGGGCGCGCACTTCCATGCGACCGTCCGCTGTCGGGTTGACTTCCGCCAAACCGAGCGCCGCGCTGCCGCCATCTTCCACAGTGCCGAGCGGCGTTCCCGTTACCGAATAGAAACTGGTCGATGTGCCGGAGCAGTACAGCACAATCGGGGCGTGTGCGTGCGGGTTAATGCGTCCGTCCGCTGACAGCGGGTTGCCGCTGCCGGTGCGAATATTCAGGGTGTACGGTCCGGTTGCGCTGCCGAAACCGTCAGCGCGGAAGGTGTAATCGCCCGTTACAGGCGCGGCGAAGAATACCCGCGAACTATCGAACGCATCGCAGTCCACGCCGTTGGGATCATCATCCAGCCCGAATCCGTCATCGTTATACACATCGGCGTTGATCGTGTCGCTGCTGTCGCTGCCGGGGAAATAGGCGCTGAGAACCGGGTCAAGCGGGCGGCTCACCCCGTCGAAATCGCACACGAGGGTCGCGGTCACGCTTTCACCCGCGAGCAAGTGAACGGTGTACAGGTCATACTGAGCACCAGAAGCGATTGTGCCGCTGTAGCTGTACGCCGCTGCAAAAACGGAAGAAACCGACCATAAAAAAACGAAAATTGAGATGCCTAGTAGCGTAATGGAGCGATGCACCTTGCTGTTCATACTTTCCCCCCAAATGCTTAAACATTACCACTTACATTAAGCGCCTAATTTTCATGTATGGCAAGGCATGTGTATGAGTTTTTTGCAAATCATTATGGAATCTTCAACGTTTCGCTGGTCTGGTATAATGACGGACGTTAGCTGAGGTGAGGGCATACTCTCCATATGTTAGTACGGCGAAGCTACTCCGAACCGTTCTTCAGTACCCGACGCAAGAAGCGCGGCTATGCCCGCAAAATACTGATCTTCACGGTGGTGTTAGGTGCGGCGCTGTGGTTTATCGATGTCAATTTCAATTCGCTGCAAACGGCAGCACTTGAGGCGATTGGCTATGCGCCGCCGCCCACGCCGTATGCCAGCGAGTTTGCCACACGCGGTATGGAATATTATGCGGCGGGCGATATGCGAAACGCCGCACTCATGTATGAGCGCGCAGTCGCGCAGCAGCCCAATAATGTCGATTATCTGTACGAGTATGGGCGGACTCTGCTCGAATTAGGATCGGAAGACAATACATTGTACGCGCGCGCTGTCGAGATCGGTGACCGTGCCATTGCCGCCGCGCCGCGTGATCCGCGCGGATTCGCGCTCAAATGCCGCGCGCTTGATCTTTCCGGTGACAGCGCCAACGCGATTCCGGTCGGTCAGCAGGGGTTGAACGTCGATCCGAATTTTGCGCCGCTCCATTATGCGCTGGCGGACGCTTACCGCAGCATTGATCGCTATGACGTAGCGATTGACCGCGCCGAGCGTGCAATCGAACTTGACCCGTATGATCCGGTGGCGCGGCGTGTGTACGCTTATGCGTTGATCTGGGTGGGCGATGTGGACGGCGCAATCGATCAACTGGAGCGTGCTGTCGCGCTCGCGCCGAATAACACGGGCGCATACTTCGAATTGGCGATTCTGTATTTGAACGCCGAAGAACCGGAAATGGCAATCGCCACCTACGAGCAAATTCTCGCCATGCAGCCGGAGAACTTCCGCGCTTACCAGCGCCTTTGCGAAGCGTATAACCAAGCGGGCGAGATTCGCCGCGCGATTGGCTACTGCCAAGACTCGCTGGGGATCAACGATCAAAATCCGGGGGCATGGGCGAGCTACGGACATGTGCAGTACCGCAACCGTAACTACGAAGGCGCGATTGAGTCCTTCGAAACATGTATCACGCTCGGCGGCGAAGATATTCGCTGCTGGTATCTGCGCGGGCTGGCACATTATTATCTTGGGCAGTGTGAGCAAGCATGGGATGTCTTGAGCGACGCCGCGAACATCATTGGTCAGCCAGAGGAATATAACCCGGTGTACGAAGCGGTGATGGACGGATTCGATTTGATCAGCATTTCGTGTACTGGTTTTCAAGGACGCGGCGCACCAACACCACTGCCGCCGACGGCGATTCCGCCGACGCCAATTGGGGGCTGATCGATGTATTTGAGGACACCCAAGCGCTACCGCCCCGGTCATCGTGAGCGGCGCGTTGTGAATGCGCGCTGGCTGTGGCTGTGGATTCTCACGCCGATTGTGGTGGTAGGCGGGATCGCGCTGTACAACAACCGGAGCGAACTCGCCCCACCGATTGAAACCTTCATTGTTGAGGCAATCGGGGATGTGCGGGGCGGCATGGCGACGATGAGCGCCCCTACGCCAATGCCGACCGAGAATCCTGCCAGCCGTCTCGCCCGTGCTGATGAGTCATGGCTTTCCGGCTCTATCGAACAGGCGGTTGAGGACTACCTGAGCGCTTCGCCATCAACGCCGAATATGCCGCTGGTTTTCATACGGATCGCGCTCGGTTATGTGATGGAAGGTCAATACGCGGCGGCGGTCGAAGCGGCGGAAAATGCCGTCACCGCTGACCCGTACAGCGCTGACGCATGGGCAGTGCGTGGGCTGGCGCTGGCGCGAAACGGCAGCCCTGCCGAAGGCGCAGCGTCGGCGCTGCAAGCCTTAGCCCTCGCGCCGGATGATCCGGCGGCGCTGGCATTCTTGGCGGAGGCGTATCGCATCGGCGATAAAGTCAACCTTGCATTGGAAACCGCCGAACGCGCCATCGAAGCCGATCCGAACCGTTATGAAGGCTACTTCGTGCGCGCGATGGTCAACTACAACAATATCGGTGATTTTGAGACGGCGCGCACTGATTTCACCGTCGCGCGCGATCTTGCGCCGCATATGGTCTATGTCTCGACCGAGATGGCGTGGATCGAATGGCAGTTCGATAACACCGACCTGAGTATGGAAATGCTGCAAGAGGTGGTCGAGAACAATCCGCAGAACCTTGATGCGCTGTACGCGCTCGGCTTCTTCTCGTATCAATACTACGGCAATCCCGACACCGCGATTGAGTATCTCAGCCGCTGTGTCGCGGCAGACGGGGCGAATATCCCGTGTTTGGCGTATCTGGCGATTGTTCAAGCGACCGTAGGCAGCACTAACGACGCGATTGACACCTACCGCCGCTTGCTGCAAACCGGAACAGTGGATGCGCGCTATTATCTGCGCGCCGGTGCGCTGATGGCGGACAGCGGCAACTGTACCGAAGCGCTGCCGATCTTGCGGCAGGGCTACCAGTTCGAGCGCTCGGCGGATGAGCCGAACACCGAACGACTCGGCGTGTTTGAGAGTTATTTGACGGACTGCGGGGCGGGGGCGATCATCCCACCTGCCGACGCGACCGAAGACGCCAGCGGCGACTCGGACGCTTGATCGATCCCATAAGTTGTTACGATCAGAGTCATTAGCTTAAGATGTCTGCAAATCGCACACGCGGAAACAGTCGGATCGGGTTGGGATAAGTTGGGATAAATGCCCCCTTCCCTGCCCGATTTTGATGCCAATGATCAACGATCCATTGAGATCTTGTGATCGTTTCTGACCCCCCTAAACCCCGGTATTGATCCCCCTACCCTATCGGACTCAAACGCCGGGATCACGATATCGCAACCTCATTTTGGATAAAAAAGCCCGCGCGCGGCGGGCTTTTTGTATATCGATCCGACTCATTAAGACTCAGCGGCGGTCACGCCCCCGGCGGCGGCGGTGATCGGCTTCGAGTTCTTCAACCATGCTGTCGGTAAACTCGCCGTCAGCGTTCAACCGGACATCGGGTTCATCATTTTTGCGCTTGTAGTCCGTGTCTTCATCGTGTTTGCGCTTTTCAGTCTCGCCGATCAGCGAACGCTCCATTTCGAGCATTTTCTGCATCTGGCGTTCCTGCGATGCGCCGTTGAGATTCCAACCGAACGTATCAACCGCGTGCGCGACCAGCCCAATCCCCCACCCGAACAGTATGAACATCGTCCAGCCCGGTCCGAAGGCAATTTGAAACATCAAATTGATCATGACATAGGCGGCGAGATGCGTAAAGAATTCACGCCGTTTTTGATACGGCTTATTCACGCGGCGGCGAATTTCTTTCAACGTCGTTTTGTCCGCCATATACCAGCTTTCGCCGAGTTCTGCGCGGTACGCCCGCTGGATCGCGGCGATGCGGCGCGCTTCGCGCATGCCCGTACGGAAGTAAGTATTCACGCCGTG
>JAPKMU010000020.1 GCA_026645745.1 Anaerolineae bacterium
ACGCTTTGCCTTCTGCGTCTGCCTTCTGTGTACCGTTTGCAATCAGCATGCTGCCCAGTCCGCGTCCTTGATCTGCGGGGTCAACGCCGAGGATCAACAGATGCCAATGGTCTTTGGTGTTCATCTCTGTGTAATGGACTTTTTCAAATGCAGTCGAACACTGTAGGAGACGCGCAAATCCGGGAAACCCCCAACGGAACGGAAGCATACCCATTCCGGCGCGTGCACCATTCCAGAATGACACATCAAGCTTATGGGGAGGCAGCCAAACGGCTGTACCCTTGCCATTTTCGGCAGTATATACGTCACCTTGCATGTGTCCGATGCGGAGCAGTGACCGAAAGAAAAGTTCCAAGCGTTTGACTCGTCTGTCGTCGTTTGGCAGTACATACACGTACATCGGATCAGACGCAAACGCCCGACTGAGTGCTGCGGCAGCCCGCTCGATAGGGTTGAAAGGTGGTGGTGATATTAGACGAAGTTGTGCTGGCAAATCTTTAGTCCTTCCCGTTCAAAGGGGTATTCCACAACTGGTCATAACCGCATGGGGGTGGTCAATATTACTGTTATAATAGACAAGTAGGTGAGCCAAAAAGCTGCTTCTCACCCCTAGTCAAAGGCTCAAAAATGCGTCTAATCATTGATACAGATGCAGGCGTTGATGATGCACAGGCGCTCCTGCTCGCGCTGGCATATCAGAATACCCGCATTGAGGCAATTACCACAGTTACCGGAAACATTCATGTTGATTATGTAACGCGCAATGTTGCCACTACGCTTAAAGTCATGGAACGTGAACAGATTCCGATTTATCGCGGGGCAGATCGTCCGCTCGTGTCCGAATGGACTCATCAAACCGCCTTTATTCATGGAAATGATGGTTTAGGCGACTGGGCAGATCGCCCTGTGAGTCAAAAGACAGCAGAACCAGAACATGCCGCGCTTGCCATGATTCGCCTAGCTGCGCAATATCCCCACGAGATCACGCTTGTAGCGCTCGGACCGATGACGAATATCGCATTAGCAGTT
Organism: Anaerolineae bacterium; assembly: GCA_026645745.1. Taxonomy (GTDB): domain Bacteria; phylum Chloroflexota; class Anaerolineae; order Aggregatilineales; family Phototrophicaceae; genus Flexifilum. Next base: position 1,030 of record JAPKMU010000020.1, read on the forward strand.
CGGCTTGACCCGGAGTTTCCCTCCCGAATTAAACAACTTGTATGGATGGGCGGGGCAGTCAGCGGCTTCGGTAACACCGAGGTTTTTACCGCAGAATTCAACGCACAGGTTGATCCCGAAGCAGCCTATATCGCGCTGCACGCTTTCCCAAATTCCATCATGATCCCATGGGAAACGAGTGTGCGCCACGCTATTGCATGGGAGCGTGTGAATACCCTGCTTGATGTTGCACAGCACTCTAAGCATCCGATTGCCCGCTTCTTTTTAGGGATAACGGCATTTACGATTGCAACGTCGCGGCAGGTTCCGGGACTACATGGGTTGATCGTACCTGATCCGATCACAATGGCGGCAACACTTGTGCCGGATATTGTGACGGCGACTCAACACCGCTATGTCACCGTTGAACTTTCCGGATCGAATACACGCGGCATGACGCCCGCAGACTTCACATACATGAGTCCGCGCCAGCCGAACACCCACATTGTAACGACCATCGATCAGGGTGAATTCGAGGCGTTGATGAGCAAGCTCTTGACGAAAGGCGCGCTGTGACCGATTGGATTGACCTGCTGCAAACGCTGACCGCCGTTCCCGGTATTTCTGGGCACGAAGATGGCATTGCCGAGCACATGGCAGAGTCATTTCGTGCTTATGCTGATGATGTGTGGATCGACCCAATCTTCAACGTGATCGCACGCATTGGAAGTGGTCAGGGCAGGAAGATTGCGGTTTGTGCACACATTGACACCATCGGCATGATGGTTAAGGGCGCATCGGCAAACGGCGTGCGCGTGGTGCGTATCGGCGGGATTAACTACAAGGCACTGCCGGGAACTCCCGTGCGGTTGCACACTTCGGCAGGGGACATCGTAGGGGTTGTGGACGTGCGTTCAGCGCATCAAGCGCGCCCCGGCGATGAAGCTGTGCGATCCGATGAAGATATCTGGATATACACAGGTGGAAATGCTTCTGGGCTTGAGATCACAACCCCGATTACCTACGCACCCCAGTTGATCGCTCTCGCCAACGGCTTTGTGATGTCCCCGTATCTCGATGATCGCGCAGGGTGTGCGGTGCTGGTCGCACTAGCGGAGCGCTTAAAGCAAACGCCGTCACCACACACCGTGTACTTAATCGGGACAGTGCAAGAAGAAACGAACGCCATCGCCGCACAAGCGGCATTAGCCGCCGTTCAGCCCGACATTGCGATCTTTGTCGATGGCACGGTCAGCTATGACACACCCGAAACAGTCGGGCGCGGCGAGACACGTTTGGGCGGCGGTGCGGTTTTGACAGCGTTTTTGTACATCAGCGGGATCGGGTCATGGCACGCCCACCCACGATTGCGGCAGCATTTGAAAGCAGTTGCCGGACGTGAGGGCGTTCCGTTTCAACAAGATGCAGTTCACGGTTTGATGGCGGACTCGCGCGCAGCGATTCCTCTGGCGATCCCATCTGCTGTGATTGGACTGCCCATGCGCGCGAAACATTCGCCCGCCGAGGTGCTCAATACCGTCGATCTTGATGCGGCATTGGCGCTGCTGCACGCGGCACTGCTTGATTCGATGGAGTTGTGATGACAGCGCTATCCGCGATTTTTAGTTGGATCAAGACCGGTTCAGCTTTTCCGTTTTCAAGCAGCGATTCAGCGCTTACTGAAACCCTAATCCGATTGCTCGATGCCAATGCGCCGCGCGCCGGATGTGCTCTCCCCGGCGCAATTGGCGAGGTCATTGGCAGACTGGCGGTCGAGAACGGGTTGGAAGCATACTTCACGCCGAACTTCGCCAACACCGGAAACGCCGTGATCGTCATAGGCGCAAGCAAACCGCAGCCCGATGTGCTGATCGCAGCGCATATGGATCGCCCGTCCTTTCGGGTGAAGGATCACAAAACGGGCGAAATCTATCCTGTATGCGCGCTTCGTCTGCCAGAGGACGGGTATCGCTGCGCTGCAAAAGCGCTTCGCTTTGATGCAACCGTGGGCGCAATCGTAGCTGCCTCGCGTGGGATATTCCGCGCTGAAGGCGGAAAACTGCGTTATGAAATCGGTGAATCGGGCGAACTTCAGCTACTCGACACAATTGTGATGGATGCTGTCCCCCATGTTGAGCGGGAAATCATCACGGGAACGGGTTTGGATAACTGCTTGGGTGTGATGAGTGCTTTTGGTGCGGCGGTCGCGTTTGCACATGAGCAAGATCGCCTGATTGCGGCGAACAAACAAATCATGATCGCGTTCACGGATGAGGAAGAAGGCATCCCGGAGGTGTTTTTCGGACATGGTGCGGCACGGCTGTCGACGGTTGTGCGTCCTATCGCTGGCGCGATCATCTGTGATGCACAAACCGTGATGAGCGAGACGAATATCGAGATTGGGCAGGGTGCAGCGCATGGTGTGATCAGCGGCGGTGGCAAAGGTGCACTTGTCGCGCCGAACTTTGCCGCGCTTGCCGCTCAACTAATCAGTGTCGGAAAGCAGTTTCCATACGGTTCTGCTCAACTGAATACCGGGTATTTGTCGCGCAGCGATGATATGGGCATGAGCCGCTGGACGCGAATCCTCGGTATGATTGGTGTGCCGATGCGCGACCCGCACACCGCTCACGAATCGGCATCGATCCGCGATGTCGTATCAACGATTGAGTGGCTAACCGTGTTCACCCTTGCCGTTAGCGGCGTAATCCCGGAAATTAATCAGGCGTATCGCTTGTAGCTGCTCCCCATCCACCGCCACCGGGGGTGCTGATCCGCAGTCGATCCCCCGCCGTGACCGTTCCTGTCCATTTGCCGGGTAGGGGGGTGATCTCGCCGCCGCGAATCAGTTCGTTGCCTCCACATATGCCAGCACCGCCGCCGTTTAATCCATACGGTGACCGAATACGCCGTTCACTATTGATCGTTACTGTTGCGTTGGTCAAAAATTCATATTCGCGGACAATACCTGAACCACCCCTGAACTGCCCCACTCCGCCTGAATCATCTCGCAAATGATAACGCGTCACGCGCATTGGAAGTGCCAATTCAAGCGCTTCAACGGGCGTGTTGCGCGTGTTGGTCATGTGGCTGTGGCGACCACTCAAGCCGCTTCCGTCCGCGCTTGCGCCGTGACCGCCCGCAATCGTTTCGTAGTAGACGAACTGCTTCCCGTTGTGAATACCGCCGATTGTGATGTTGTTCATCGTCCCTTGACTTGCCGCTGGAATCCGATCCGGTAGTGCAAGTGAGAGTGCTCCAAGAACAACATCGACGATTCGCTGACTTGTTTCTGTATTGCCGACCGCGACCGCCGCCGGATAGTGAGCATCAAGAATGCTGCCCGGTCGCGTGATCACATTGATGGGGGCGAAACAACCGTGATTTACCGGCAGATCTTCCCCGATCAGCAGGCGCACGGCGTACCATGCCGCCGAACGCGCAATTGCTGTTACCGCATTGAGATTGCCCGCCGCTTGTGCATCACTCTGGCGAAAGTCGATTGTCATCGCGTTACCGCTGACGGATACCGATGCATGAATGCGAATCGGTTGTTCGCTCTGCCCGTCCCCTTCTAGGGTATCCTCAAAACTGTACACGCCATCGGGAACCGCGTGAATTGCCGCTTCAGTGATCCGCTGCGCGTATGCCATCAATGCGGCGGCATGAGCCTCGGCGCGTTCGAGTCCGTGCGCGTTTGCGATTGCCTTCAACCTCGCCTCACCGATGCGTTGGGCGGCAAGCTGCGCTTCTAAATCTCCCTGCCGCTCCTGCGGTGCGCGGCTGTTGGCGGTGATCAGCGCCAGAATATCGCACTGAAGTTCACCTGCACGGTAAAGGCGCACGGGCGGCAGGATAATCCCTTCCTGATAGAGTTCGGTGCTTAATGGCAGCGAACCGGGCGACATCCCGCCCACGTCGGCATGATGCGCGCGGCTGGCGGCGAAAAAACGCGGTTCGCCATCGACAAACACAGGCGACACCATCGTAATATCCGGCAGATGAGTCCCGCCCGCATACGGATCGTTTAGCACGATCACATCACCGGGCGAAAACGGCGCACTGGCGTGGATTGCTGACTCGACCGAGGCGGGCATACTGCCGAGATGTACCGGAATATGCGCTGCTTGTGCGATCATGCGTGCCTGATGGTCGAACACAGCGCAGCTAAAATCGAGGCGTTCACGGATATTCGGGCTGAATGCCGCCCGCTGAAGCGTCACGCCCATCTCCTCGGCGGTTCCTTCAAAAAGCGCGCGAAAAACACCTAACGAAATCGCATCAACCGGCATCATGGCTTGCCTCGCGTCAGAATGAGATTGTGATACGCATCGACTTCCGCATGCCATTCTGGCGGAACAACCGTTGTGCTGTCCATCTGGACGATCAATGCTTCGCCAGAAAATCTTGCGCCGGGTATTAAGTGTTCACGTTCGTATGCTGCGCTGATCTTCGCGTTTTGGGCGTCGTTTGGCGTGATCGGCGCACGCGTAAGTATGGGTTTATCGACACTGCCGACCGCTTCAAGCCGGACGTTCACAATCTCGACCGGGCGATCAAGTTGATAGCCGTAGGTGTTTTCATGGGCAGCGTTGAACGTCTGTGTAAGCGCGTTGGTCAGCGGGATCGTAAGTTCGTACGCTTGACCTAGATAACGTGCGTCGATAAGCGGGAAGAAGTGACGCTGTTCCGGTGGAATGCCTTCGCGCTCAAGGTCTATGTTCGCCTCATGTATGAATCGCTCAACTGCTCTCGCGGTTTTTGTGACTGCCTCCTCACCCGTCATCAGTACCGAGTCGCGGTATTCGAGCCGTATGTCTGCCGCCAGTAAACCAAATGCGCACAGGACTCCGGGGGCAGGTGGAATCAAGACACGGGGAATTTCCAGACGCTCTGCAACTTCACAGGCGTGCAGTCCGCCCGCGCCGCCAAACGCCACCAGCGTAAACTGACGCGGATCGTACCCGCGCGCGACTGAGACACGGCGGACAGCGCGTTCGATGCTGGTGTTTGCCAACTGGATAACGCCAAGTGCCGCCGCCTCTTTCGAGATTCCGAGCGTCATTCCGAGCCGCTCAAGCGCTTGGCGGGCACCGTCTATATCCAATCGCATCGCACCGCCGAGAAAGTGATCCGCGTCCAAACGACCCAAGACCAGATTTGCGTCTGTGACCGTGACCTGCATGCCGCCGCGCCCATACGCGATTGGACCCGGCTGCGCGCCCGCGCTTTGCGGACCTACTTGGAGTGCGCCACCGCTGTCAATCCGCGCAATCGATCCGCCGCCCGCGCCTACTGTTTCGATATCGATCACCCGGGTGCGCAGCGGCAGCCCGTCAATTGCACTTTCCGCACGGCTGATCGGGCTGCCGGGGATCAGAGCGACATCGGTAGATGTGCCTCCCATATCCAATGTGATCACATTGTCAAAACCGGCTGCTTTAGCGATCAAGTGCGCGCCGATCACGCCGGCGGCGGGTCCGCTCAATGCCGTCAAGATCGCGCGTTTGCGGGCTTCACCTGCACTAATTACCCCGCCGTCTGATTTCATGATCAAGAGGGGCGACGGAATCGCGCTTTCCAATGCGCCAAGATAGCGATTCATGACCGGGCGGACATAGCCTTCTAAAGCGGTCGTGCTGGCGCGTTCATATTCGCGGAATTCGGGCAAGATTTCGTGTGAAAGCGCGATTTGCCCCATGCTGAATAATCCTAGCTGAACGGCACGGTCACGGATACGTTGTTCGTGATCAGGATGGGCGTAGCTAAACAACAAGCACACCGCTACTGATTCGTATCCTGCAACTGCCAATTGAGCGAGAAGCGCATCCAGCGCGGCGATATTCAGCGGCGTGATTACGCTTCCGTCCGCGCCGATCCGTTCTTCAATTTCAAAGCTTTGCTCACGGGGGATCAGCGGTGGAGGCAGCGTGGGATGAAGCGCATATAAGTCCGGCCGGTTCTGCCGCCCGATCAAAAGAAGGTCACGGAATCCCGCTGTCGTGATCAGTGCTGTTTTCGCACCTTTGCGCTCAAGAATCGCATTGGTGGCGACGGTTGAACCATGCGCCACTTGCGCAATGCGTGAGAGATCGCCGTCGCTGAGGAGCCGCAGTCCCTCCAACATCGCCCGCGAAGGATCATCGGGCGTGCTGGAGAGTTTGTAAATGCGAATGTTGTCGTTATCGCTGAGAACGAGGTCGGTAAATGTGCCGCCAATATCAACGCCGATTTTCATAGAAGATCATCATGAGCCGATGCGCTGCGAAAAGCGCGATTATACCCCGGGCTGCCATTTGGGGCGCGGCTGATGCGGCGGCAGCACGGTCATCGACTTGGCGATTGCCTTCAAGTCATCTTGATTGGTGTTGCCGGTGGGCAGCACCACATAAACCGTGATGTGGCGCTCCTTCAACTGGCGGATTACTTCAGGGTGCGGCGCACCTGTATAGCCGTCGGTCACAATGAGAACCCGGCGGACGGTTGGATCGGTTTCGAGGATATGTTTCGTTACGCACGCGATGTCTGTTCCCTGCGTTGAACGAATTTTGCCCGCTTTGAGATCGTCCAGTTTCATTGGTTCAACGTTGGTTGAAAACTGAAAGACCGAAGCATCGCCGCGCTTGACATATGGGATCATCATGCCGAGTAGGTGCGGGAGCAGACTATTCATCGACCCGGACACATCGAGGTAAACATGCGCGCGGCTTTTTACAGCCGTTGCGCGTGCGCGCACGATCCCCGGTTGATACCACAGAAGCCCTTGTACTTTAAGCTTAGAACGTGCTGGCGCGAAACGGTCACGAGCATTGGGCATTACGCCCATTCCGGTGATACCGGGAATCGAAACACGTGCCCGCCGCTGCCGATTCCCGTCACGATTGGTCAGCGCACGTTGAAGAATTACGGCAAACGCCCGCCGTGCTTCGTCCGCTGGATTCCCAACCCCCGCGAGATACTCGTTCATGTTATCGCCGCTCCCTCGCTGGCGCGACATAAACGGCGCGGGCGGCCATTTTTCGGCTACGCGGCGGACAACATCCCCAAAGAAGTCATCCTCAATCGCTTTGAAGTCATTGTTATCGTTGTCGTGGTCGCCAAGCAGGAATGGCACGGGCACAACCTCACCGCGTGCAATCTTCTCCTGCAAGTGCTTCTTGAGCAAGTTCAGAATGTCCTCATACAGCGGCGGCAACCGTTGAATGATCTCAGTTGCACCCGGTGGATCATCAATCTGAGGATACTGCGGGCTGTAAGGCCAACCCTCTGGCGGACGAAGCAGATTTGCCGGGAATTCGTCAGGCTTATACAGTGCCTCAAAAAAGCCGCGATACTCCGGGCGTGTGAACTGGCGCATCAACCCAGCATTGATGATCGCATCAAAAGCAATGTTGTGCGCCAAAGTCGGGCGTGGGTAAAGCTGTGTGTGCGCAAGGATGATGTGATAAAGCTCATGCATCACCATCAGAAAAAAGTGCTCATCGCGCACACAGTATTTTTTGACAAAATCCGGGTTGATCAGCATTCGTGATCGGAAACCAACTTCTACCGCCGCTGTGGGAATCTCGCGCGTGGCACGGATTCCCGCCAACCGGCAGAGCGTTTCCATCTCAAACGTTGCGGCTTGCACACAGTTGAGCAGACGTTCAACGAGCGCATGACTTTCCGGGTCTTCGTGCATCACGCTTGAATGACGATACAAGCGGCTCATTTGTCATCCTCGTCCAAGTCTTCAAACACGTCATCCGGCGGCGGAGGCGGCACCAGCGAATCGACGATATGCTGCCCCGCTGTGACCACTGAGAGCAGGCGAGGATCATCTGTCATCAGAATCCGTTCAAGGAATGGGCGATCGAGCGCCAGCGCTGCCCCGTGAATCAGTAGGTATGACCTTGCCCGCGCCAATACGTTGACGATCAACAGCGGATCGGCGGCACGGATGAAATTTGGGCGCTGCTTGAGCGCATTCAAGCGGTTGGTGGCTGCCTGTTTGACTTCTTCGCGCCAATCATAGACGTGTACAGCGCCCACGATCTTGAAGTCTGCCCAAAACTGATCAAGTTGAGCACGGAGTATGCTCGAAAGCGCCTTATCTTTGTCGAGCGTGGTAATCAATGTGCGCGTGTCGGTGGGATCGGGTGTGCCGTCATCTTTGATAGGCGGTGTGATTCCCAACATTTCATAAATTGCGTGAGCGGCGTCGTGCATGTCAAACATCACGAGCGTATCGTGCATCGGGATGTAATCATAGGATGCCCGTGCGCCTAATCGTGAAAAAAGACTACCCGGGGGTGACGATGGGCGCGGCGGTGATCCTCCCGGTGTGCTCGGCGGCGTTGGGCTGAAGGGATTTAGGCGCGGCGGTGATGAAGGCGACGATGGTGAAGAGGAGGGTGGGGTTGGAGGCGTACTAGTCATCGTCATCATCCTTTACAGGTTGAACAGCGTCATGTCATCGCGGAACTTGCGAAGTTCTTCTTTCCAGTCGTAGCGCTGCCATAGGTCAGGAAAGCCGGAAAGAACGAAGTTGCGTTCCAGTCGTGAAGTAATCGTGTTGCAGTCCTCAAGGGATGGCAGCCAATTATTGATCTCGTTCCAAATATCTTGGATCGCACCGGGGCGAAGCTGGGACGATGACGCACGCGGTGTTAATACGCGCGCTGCCAACTGCATCAGCGGTTCCCACGCGGATGGCGAAAGGTCACGCCGCTCATTGAATGCGACATAAATTGCCGTTGCCAACGCGATACGGCGTGCATCGTTTTGTTCTGCGCCGAGCGCTTGTGTGATCAACTGTGAAATATCGCTGTCCGGCAGATTGAGCTGATCCGCCAGCACGATTCGTTTCGTAGGATCGAGTTCTTCTAAGACTAAGCGACCGGGATCGCCTTCGGGCATACTGGCGATCTGCCATGCCTGCTTGTGAATCGCGACTAGTTTGGCAGATGGCGCGGGATGCGGCGTAGCCGTATACGGCATACAGAACATCAACGTGTATTCCGCACTTGACTCCAGATCAGCGTCGGTGTTGTAGAGCACCATACGCGCCGCCTGAATCGCCAACAGCGCATCAAACATCGTGCGTGCGCGGCGTGCGCTGACCGGAAGCCGTGCCTGATGAAGCAGTTCGACGACGCTCACCGTGTAATCAGACAGCCAGTCATGCAGTTCATCTCGTATTGCGTCGATGGTTTGCGTACAGCGTAAGACAAGATCAACCAGCCAAGGCTGTGTTGTCATCACATGCGCACTGTTTGTGGTTGGATCTTCGCCCGAAACTAACTTCTTCTTATCGTCGCGTGTGAGTTCGCGCCACGCCGGGACGGGAACGATGAACGGAAAACGGTCGATCAGCGCTGGATCGAGGGGTTCAGCGCCAAAATACAGATCGCCTTCGGTCATGTCGGCATCGTCCGGCATCGGCGGATTCATCGCGCCCCAGCGATGACGCAGTTTAGCCAGTTCGATCCCGGCGACAGTGCGTTCATGAACAATCGGAAACATCTTATTTTGTAAATCGGGGCGGCAGCGTGATACTTCATCGAAAAAGACAAATTCAGCATCCCAGATCGATCCCGGCGCAGCGACGAATCGCAAGAAATTCGTCCCCTCATTCGGCATCGGAATGCCAACCAGATCGTCGTAGTTGATCAACGACGCATTGTAATGACGCATGTCCAGCCCCATGGCTTTGCCGAGTTTCTTGACAAGCTCGGTTTTGCCCGCGCCATGCCCGCCAACGAGCAGCAGCGGCATGTTGGTTGCGAGTGAGGCGAGGATAACGGGATCAAGGTGTACCCACCCACGAATCCCAAGCGATTCCGTAATACTCATCACAGGCTTTATCCCCTTTTGTCAAGGAATTGTCTGTATTATAAGATCGTTTTGCCTTTCTTGTCACCTCAGTTGTGAAGAATGTATAAAGATTCTGTGCAAATGTGTCATGTTTGCGGTGGATCGGGACTCATTACCCAGATCGTTCGATCAAGCAAATTGAGATATGCGATTTGCCCGCCGTCAGCGGAAACTGACCAATCACCGTCTGCGATTGCAATCGGAACCTGCGTGATCTGTTGGTCTTCACCTGTCATCAGATCACGAAAACGTATTATCTGTCGATCCGATGAGGGATCAAATGGGATGTAGAATACGCTGTGATTATCTCGCCAGCGCCAAGCGCCAAACCAATCCTGATGAACGGCAGTCGCTCCCTGCCTCGTTTCGAGTGTATAGATGCCGCTCAGAGCCGCTTCCGTTTGTGCGAATAAATAAAACATCACCCGATCCCCACCGGGTGAAACAGCTAACCCACGCAGTCGATCCCATGCGCCTAAGACAAATGCATTACCCGTGTCCGCTTCATAGATGCCCAACGTGGTTGTGACTCCGACCCGTCGTGACAAAAGAAAGCGTGATCCGTCAAGCCATTGCGCATTTAATCCAGATTCAGCGGCGATCATGCGCGTTTGTGCGCCATCTGCATCGCTGATCCAAATCTCGTTCGTCGGTTCAGTTTGCCCCGGGGCGATCACCTGCCCTTGATTGACCCACAACAGGCGCGAATTATCCGCGCTGAGTGCCGGAAACGCTCCGCCTGTGTTGACTTCCCATACAAATCCGTCGTGCTTGCGCTGGATGATAAAGCCGTCACCATAACGTGAAATCGTGTGTGTGCCGTCTGGCGATTCAATCAGCGGCGGTGCTTGCGCAATCAAATTGACAAGTGATCCGGTCTGCGTATCCCATTGAAAGACCGCTGCACGCTGATTTTCGCTGCCGTCGATCACAAAAAGCTGGTTCGGCTCGGTCGGATGCCACCACGCATTCGCGCAACACCCATCGAGCATAAGCCTTCGCTCTGTCCAAATTCCATCGTTCAGCGGGATGGTTTCACGGGCGGGCGGCGGATTTGCGGGCGGTGACCCTGCCGTCCAATCCGGGTAGGTGGCTGCATAAGCATTGAGCGGTTGTCCGCCAAATGCCACACGCGGCTGATCGTCAATGCTCATCCATTGACGCGCATGATCAAGGTTTTGTTGATATGCCGGATAACGAAATTGACCGATCAGCGAGAGGGTGTGCCAATTCGCATCGATGTAATCGACCGGATTGTATGCGACGAAGTAATCCAGTGAGCGGATCTCGAGATGTAAATGAGGGCGTGAGTCACAGGTGATGTCGGGATCGCCAGAATAGCCGATCACATCCCCTTGATTGACATATTGACCTCGCTGAACGGGGGCACGATCTAGCAAGTGACCGTAAAGCGAGATTACGCCGACATCATTATGACGGATCAAGACATTATGCGGACCTGATCCGAAACCAAGATCGTCCACAAAAAGCACATCCCCCGCACCAATCGCGACGATGGGCGTGCCGCACGGCATTGAAAGATCAATACCAAAGTGGAGGCGTTGACCCGCTGAATACCAATCCTCACCACGCAAATATGCGCCGATGGTATTTCCATAAGGCTGACCGAGCAACCATGTCGAAGCACCTGCTGAATCAGCAACAGGGAGGATGAAAGGTTTATCTTGAGCGTATGTTGGGGGAAGAAGTGCGTAACAACCAAACAGGAAACTGCATACGACGAGCAGAGCGATCCGCTGCATCACTGCCTCAAACTATCTAACCGTTGAGACATTATAGCGGATATTTGGGGGGATTATGACTGCCATCAGGTTTCCAGCCATTCTTGGCGGGCAACCCCGACAAACTTCCACAACGTCATTTGAGAAAAACACCGCAGGATTAATTCATGTGGCGAAGAGGGCATATAGACGGGGTGCTGGGGGAATTGCCAAATTCCAGCCTCCAGACTATAGCGGATTTTTTGGCAGAATTCAAGCGGATTCGAGGTTGCCCAAGAACCGCCCGTCCTGAAAATCAAGCGCCGATCTGACGCAGAAATCGTGGACGAAAGCTGAACTTTGAACCTGAGGAGACTTGGGCGAGCGGAAACCTGTTGAATGACCCGCCCAAGTACCCCCAAATTGCCGATACGTAATTCACGTAACCTTGTTATCCCGCAAGCTGCGTGATAACTGTTTCGCGGAGCTGCCGCAGCCCCAGACTTTTCTCCTTGCGCACCAGTTCTTCACGAATGCCAAGATGATCCGCGATTTCACTGGTTGTGTATCCATACTCGTACAACATGATGATTCGACTGCGCCGGGGCGGAAGCATGACCAACGCGCTTTTGAGAACTTCGTATTCGCGCCACTGCTCCACGAAATCGTGTTCTCCTGTCTCCTCAGTGATGTACTCGCTGAAGTCATCGAGTGAAACACTACCCGCGTCGCGTCTCGATGCTTCCATGATTTTGTACCATGCGATCTTCTTCAGGAACGCGGTAAACGGGACGCTGCGATCCTCGTATTGTCCGCGCTCTACCTTTTTGTATGCCGTTAGCAGCGTTTCCTGCAAAATCTCGTCATCATCCGCATTTGTGCCATTACTCCAGCGGATGAACTTCAGAACGGGGTCGCAACCGCCGCGCGCCAACCATTCGTTCCAAGCGATCAGTCGATCTTCCGGATTCGGGTTAAACGTGGGCATGAAGCGCCGCACATCAGCAGACAGAGGGGTGAGTTGCATGAGCTAAACCTTCCTGATGAAAAGAGGGTAAAGCGTCTTAATCCGTGCCTGTTCAGGACAAAGATGCGGTGTTCCTGTTTGGTTGTTAAAGAGCGCGCCGCGCGCTTCGGGATGGGAACAGAGAGACAACAAACCCGACCGTGCGACCGTTCGTTTGCACGTCGTGCAGAGCTTTATGTCACTTGCATGCCAGAGTGTGATGAGATTACGTCAAGATCGTATCATGAGAACTATTGTTCTGCAAGTACCAATTTTCAAGCGATGTGAGACGAACGAATTTTCGCAATCCAAGACCGCACTACTGCCCGAAGTTCGTGGATTGCGAATGGTTTTCGGAGCACATCATTCATCCCGGCATCAAGATAGCAGTCAACTTCTTTTTGAGGCAGCACCCCCGCCGATAATCCGATGATTGGTATGTCTGTGTAGGCTTCGCCCAAGCTGCGTATACGGCGGGTTGCTTCTAATCCGTCCATTTCCGGCATATTCACATCCATTAGGATGATGTCTGGGGTCATTTGACGCGCCGACTCAACAGCATTCGCGCCGTTTGAGGATGTCTGCACGATGCAGCCAACCGTCGAAAGTGCACTCACAATGATCTTCAAGTTCAGATCGTTATCGTCCACTGCCAAAATTCGCGGTGGAACTCCTTCGATTCGTTGGATTGGTGACGGCGGCAGACTGCTTAACTGTTCAATCGTTTGTCCTGAAACCAGCATCGCGGGAAGCGTCACAATAAACAAGCTGCCTTTCCCTTTTTCGCTGATGACATCAATTGCGCCTCCCATGAGTTCAACCAACCGGCGCGAGATCGTCAATCCCAATCCTGTACCGCCATAGCGCCGTGTGATCGACGTGTCTTCTTGCACAAATCCATCGAACACCCGTCCCAACTGTTCACTACTGATGCCGATGCCGGTGTCCTGCACCTCGAATCGGATCACGATCCGATCATCGCTCTGCTCAAGCACGAGTATTCGTGTGTTGATTTCTCCTTGGTCAGTGAATTTGACAGCATTACTGACTAAGTTTTCCAAAATCTGTCGTACACGATTGGGATCGCCGAGGACTTCATCCGGTAAGTCTGGTGCAGCATTTATCTGTATCACAACCTGCTTTTTTGCCACATCCGTTTGGTGATGGCTGATTACTTCTTGCAGCAGAGCGCGCGGGCTAAAGGGAACAGTCTCCAACGCCATCCGGTTATTTTCCAACCGCGAATAATCAAGGATTTCATCCAGTACGCGCAGGAGTTTGCGACCGCTTTGGCGCGCAAAATCCGAAAACTGGCGCTGTTCCTCGGTCAGTTCTGTTTCTTGGAGCAGTTCTAGCATGCCGAGCAGTCCACCCATCGGTGTTCGCAGTTCATGACTCATGTTCGATAAAAACTCACTGCGTGTGCGCGCGGCGAGCAGTGCGGCATCGCGCACCTCGATTAGGGCGTGCCGCTCACTTTCGAGTAGTGATTGTTCACGGGCGATACTCGCTTGGAGCGCTGCTTCTTTTTCGTCGGCAATTTGATCTCGGTACCGTGTCAATCCGTAAAGCGCAAAGGTAACGATTACGAGAAAAACAATGCGAAAGAACATGACCTCGTGTACGACATATGAGTTCGAGGTCAGCATAATCAACAAAATCACCGTAATCTGCATGCCCAACATGTAGAGCATCGCATGAGGTCGAAACAAGAGGGCAGCCAGCACAGAACTGAGCAGCAGAAAATCTGCGACATCGAAGAAGCCGACCGGATCGAGGAACAGCAGCATGAAACACACAGCAAACACAAACAAGATGACAAACACATTTGCCAGTTTGAAATAGCGTGTGCGGCTGACTGCATATGCGGCAATAAGGATTAAGGCGCTAAGGAGAATGATCGCGTGAATTTGAAGGATGACAAGCGATCCTCTTAGATCAAAGAGGAATGTGAGAAGTTCGGACAGCAGCGTAAGCAGCGCAATGGCGAGGAGAACGCTTGCGGTGAACTTGGCGGCGTGTCGATCTTCGAGGGCAACGACACTATCTGTCGGTGTCGTCCAACGATCCCATAATGAAAGCAGGTGGTGCACGAGGGATTGGTTCAATTTGGGGTTGGTCGTCATGGACAATTACCTGATACTGCGTCGTGTCGTATACTGATTCAAGCATACTGCAAAGGATGTAGGGATTCAGCACTCGCTCCATTAAGGTGGTATCGTGTACGACGTTTTGGTGTTCGGGGACTATTTTTTTGACATCATCTATACCGGGCTTCCTGAGTTTCCGTCTTTGGGGCGCGAAGTCTACAGCAATGCGATGACCTCTACGGGCGGAGCGCTGTTCATCACGGCGTGTGCGCTCCGGCGGCTTGAGGTCAATGTGGGATGGGCTGGACAGTTTGGAAATGATGCCTACAGTCAATTTGTTCGTGGACTTGCAACCGAAGAACATATCGACCTATCGCTAGCACGCAGCATGGATCGCCCCTATCAACGGGTGACAACCTCGATGCCGTTTCAGGGTGAACGAGCATTCGTCACCTACGCCGATGAGTCGCCGGATGACTGGTTTGATTATTGGATGGGGATCGCACGGAGCGCTTCGTATCGTCACATGCACTTAGGCGGGCTGCTTTGCCTTGATCAAGCAGAGCCATTATTTGATTTAGCGCGCAGTCACGGCGCAACAATTTCGATGGACTGTCAAGACGTACCGCTGCTCGCGGAAGGATGTGATTGGAAACGTCTGCTCGGTTTGGTCGATGTATTCATGCCTAACGCACGTGAAGCGAAGATCATCGCGGGTACAGATGATCTGCAAAACGCGATTGAGCAGATCAGCGCTTGGATGCCAACGCTGGTTGTCAAAGATGGTGGTAATGGCGCATGGGTGGCACACGCAAAAACGGTCACGCACGCGCCTTGTGTTTGCGCAGGTGAAGTGATTGATACCACTGGCGCGGGAGACTGCTTCAACGCAGGGTTTTTGTATGGCATGATTGTTGAGCGTGTTGATCCGTGCACAGCGGCGCAGTTTGGTAACGTCTGCGGCGGGTTGTCAGTGACGGGTGTCGGCGGTGCGACGACAGCACCCACCAAAACAGAACTTCAGGCATGGCTGAATCTAGTTTGACACCATGAATCGGGGCGAAACTTTATGTTTCGCCCCGATAGACGGATGAACTAAAGCTCCAACTCAACGCGAATGATGTTTTCGCGCTCCGTGTTCATCGCCACAAACCCAAGCGCTTCTGCGAGGTGCAGCATTTCCTTGTTTTCAGAGTACACCGTACCGTAGATCATGCCGACCTTTTCATCACGCGCGATCTTAATGATGCGTGTGAGGAGTTCTTTTCCGATTCCTTGATGCTGGTATTTATCGCTCACCAACATGCCGTATTCGGCGGCGGCTTTGGTATTCGGCGTCAGGTTGCGGAGTTTGGTCAATCGTCCAATGGCGATGATCTCCGGCTCACCTTGCGTTTCGGCGTCACGACGGACGACGACCAGCGCGATTTCGCGGTCATAATCAATGAAGCTCAGACGAGACAGCCGATCATGTGCGGTGCGCTGTGACAAATTCATCGCGTGCAGATAGCGGTTGAAAACGGAACGCTCGGACAGCCCTTCATGGAATTTGATCATGAGGGGTTCGTCTTCTGGGCGGATTGGGCGGATTGTCACTTTTGTGCCGTCGCGGAGCGTCCAAGGCACGACCAATTGTGTTGGGTACGGACGAATCGCCGGACGTGGGAGATCTTGATCTGGAATTCCTGCCGGGTGAGTCACAACACGGGCATCAAGCGCGATCAAGCGTTCATGCGAGGCGAGCAGGGGGTTAATGTCAATCTCACGGATCAACGGCTGTTCAACCACCAATTGGCTGAAACGCACGAGAATTTGTTCAAGCGCTTTGATGTCCACAGGCGGACGACCACGCACGCCCTTCAATGCGGTGAAGATCTTTGTTTCTTCCATCATGCGCATGGCGAGCGTTGTATTGAGTGGGGGAAGTCCTAGGGCGCTGTCCTTGAAAACCTCGACCATCGTGCCACCCGATCCGAACAGCAGAACGGGACCAAACTGTGGGTCAAGACTGCTGCCGACAATCAATTCGTAGCCGTCGAGCTTCGCCATCGGCTGCACAGTCACACCTTGGAAGTGTTCTGCACCCGCGTGCTCGGTGACATTTTTCTCGATCAACTGGAATGCATCGCGCACCGCTTTTTCGTCGCGCAGATTTAATTGAACGCCACCCACATCCGTTTTATGCGTGATCGTGAGGCTGTTCAGCTTGACCACGACCGGATACCCGATTGCGTTTGCTGCGGCGGCTGCTTCATCGACCGTCCCCGCCAAGCGGGTCTCGACTGTTGGGATGCAATAGGCGCTTAGAACCTGCTTGCTTTCGTACTCGGTGAGGATGGTGCGACCACTGTCACGCGCCGCGCGCAAGATACCTTCGACTCGTTCACGGTCGGGTGTTTGCGCATCGTTGTCGAGCGGCAGCATCGGGGTTTCATAGATTGACTCAAGATTGCGGCGGTACTGCCACATATAGTTGAAGACGCGCGCCGCCGTATCGGGGAATTGGAACGTCGGGATGTTCGCTTCGTTGAGAACCTGCTCGGCTTCCGCGATGCTGTGACTGCCCATGAAACTGGCGATCAGCGGTTTTTCAGGATGACGCGGCATCGCTGATACCAATTTTGCGATTGGCGTCGGGTATGTCATCGCCTGCGGTGACGTAACCACAAGCATTCCGTCGCTGTTCTGGTCACGGCTGACGATTTCGAGGGTTTTGGCGAACACTTCCGGCGAAGCGTCTCCAAGCATGTCCACCGGGTTGTTGTGACTCCATGCAGATGGGAGCAGTGCATTGAGTTCCTGCATCGTCGCATCGCTGATTTCCGCGAGTGCGCCGCCGCCGCTGATCAGCGCGTCCGTCGCCAAAACACCGGGTCCGCCTGCGTTGGTGACAATCGTTAAACGGTTGCCACGCGGGAGCGGCTGCTTTGCCAGCACTTCCGCCATGTAGAAGACATCACTGATGCGATCAACGCGCAAAATGCCGCTGCGCTTAAATGCGGTATCGAGCACTTCATCGCTGCCCGTCAGCGAGCCTGTATGCGAGGCAGCGGCGTGGGCAGCCGCTTCGGTCACGCCAGCCTTGATGATGATGATCGGCTTGCGGAGCGCGACTTCACGCGCCGCCGAAAGGAACGAACGCGCATCACCGACGCTCTCCATGTAGATGACGATGCTGCTGGTCGCTTCATCTTGTCCGAGGTAATCAATCAAGTCACCCCAGCCAACATCCAACATCGTGCCGACCGAAATAAACGCGCTGAAGCCGACGTTTTGATCTTTACTCCAGTCGAGAACCGATGTGAGCAAAGCACCTGATTGACTGATGAAGGCGACCGCGCCGGGAGCAGCGTTGCCTTCGGCAAATGTTGCATTCACCAAGGCAGTTAGGTCCGATGATGCGCATTCCACCGCGCCGCGCTTCCGCCAAGACTTGGCGTTCGAGCGCTACGCCTTCTGCGCCGACTTCTTTGAACCCGGCGGAGATGATAACCGCACCCTTGATGCCAAGATCGACCGCTTCACGAATAAGCGCGGGGATCGACTTCGCAGGAGTGACGAGCACAACCAAGTCGATTTTGTCGGGTACATCCTTAAGACTTGGATAGGCGCGCACGCCAAGGATACTGTTGCGTGTGGGATTGACCGGATAAACAGTCCCTCCAAACGGACTGCTGATCAGGTTCCAGAAGATGGTGCGACCGACACTCCCCTCACGTTCGGTTGCGCCGACGACGGCAATGTTTTGAGGGTGAAAAATTGGATCCAGACCGGTTGGAATTTTGGTCAGAACATTAGCTGGGTTTTGCATGTCCCGCCTCAGATGAGCATTTGACAGAAAATCTTGTCCATCTTAGCGCGGAGGGGCAATAATAACCATGTGCGAGACGACAGGTTAACAAGGGGAATAACGTCATGCAAATGGGACTGATTGGGCTAGGAAAAATGGGCGCGAACATGAATATTCGGCTCACGCGCGGCGGTCATCAATTGGTGGTGTTTGACCGAAATCGTGAACCTGTCGATGCAGCCGAAAAAATCGGTTCTATCGGCGCGGTCTCGTTTGAAGACCTCGTGAGCAAACTGAGTGCCCCACGCGCAATTTGGGTCATGGTTCCGTCAGGTGATCCTACTGAACAGAGTATTCAACAGCTTATCGAACTCCTTGAACCGGGCGATATCGTGATCGACGGTGGAAACAGCAACTATCATGACACCATGCGCCGCGCCAATATGCTCCGATCTCGCGGGCTGCATTTTGTTGATGTCGGTACATCAGGTGGGATTTGGGGACTTGCTGAAGGTTACAGCATGATGATCGGCGGCGAACAAGAAGCAGTCGAGCGCCTTCGTCCAATTTTCGAGACACTCGCACCAGCACCCGATCAAGGCTGGGGGCATGTCGGTCCAAGCGGAGCGGGGCATTTTGTCAAAATGGTGCATAATGGCATTGAGTACGGCATGATGCAAGCCTTCGCGGAAGGTTTTGAGATCATGCACGCCAAAACTGAACTCAATTTGGATGTCGCGCAGATCAGCGAGATTTGGCGTCATGGCAGTGTCGTTCGTTCATGGTTGCTTGATTTGACCGCGAATGCGCTCCGCGAAAACAAAGACCTTGACGGGATCGCGCCTTGGGTAGCAGACAGCGGTGAGGGACGTTGGACGGTGCAAGAATCAATCGATCTTGATGTGCCAGCACCCGTGATCACGCTTTCCTTGATGATGCGTTTTGTGACTCGTCAAGAAAACAGCTACGCCGCGCGGCTGCTTGCTGCCATGCGCAATCAGTTTGGTGGTCACGCCATCAAGCCGAAGGATTAACCTAGTCGATTAGCCGCTTGAGGAAATCTCTATGGGTGTGTCCACCTCGATTGTGATTTTTGGCGCGTCTGGTGATCTCACCAGCCGTAAACTTCTTCCTGCACTGTACCATTTGACCCTGAAAAAACGGCTGTCCGCGGACAGTCAGATCATCGGGTTTGCTCGCCGCCCTTACAGTCATGAGGAATTTCGCAGGCTGATGCGCGAGGCGGTTGCGAAGGCGCAAGGCGCAGCATTTGATTTAGGATTATGGGACGAATTCGCCGCACGTATCTGGTACGTACAAGGTGATCTCGATACCGAAGAAGATTTTGGTGCGCTCGATTCGTTTCTCAACGAGCGGGAAACGGATGATGCGAATCGGTTGTACTATCTGGCAACCGCGCCAAGCTATTATGACCCGGTGCTTCTGCATTTGGCGGCGCATGATATGACGACCGAGCAAGGTGGATGGCGGCGTGTGGTGATCGAAAAGCCGTTTGGTGTGGATTCACTGTCGGCTGCGGCATTGAACCGTGTGGTACATGGCGCATTCCAAGAGCATCAGGTTTACCGAATCGATCACTACCTCGGAAAAGAGACCGTTCAAAACATCTGCTATTTCCGCTTTGCCAACACCATCTTGGAGCCAGTGTGGAATCGAAATTACATCGATCATGTGCAGATCACCGTTGCCGAATCAGTCGATGTTGAGCATCGCGGCGGCTACTACGATACGGCGGGTGTGCTGCGCGATATGTTCCAGAATCATCTACTTCAGCTTCTCACGCTGACGGCGATGGAACCTCCCTCCAGCATGGAGGCGACTACGCTCCGCAACGAGAAAGTGAAAGTCCTCAGCGCACTGCGCCCGATAGCCATCCGTGATACAGTGCGCGGGCAGTATCAAGGTTACCGAGAAGCGCCGGGAGTTTCGCCTGCTTCCGATACGCCAACGTATGCGGCGCTCAAGCTGTACGTTGATAACTGGCGCTGGCAGGATGTCCCGTTTTACTTAAGGAGCGGCAAAGCGCTTGCCCGCAAAGCCAGCGAAATCGTGGTGCAGTTTCGCCGTCCACCGCGTTTGTTCGAGGAACTCCCGCGTGCGCGCCGCAGTGATCCGCCAAATATCTTGTCACTGTGTATTCAACCAGATGAAGGGATTCATCTTCAGTTTCAGGCGAAAGTGCCGGACAGCCTCAGCGAGATGCGCCATGTAGATATGACCTTCCATTACGCCGACTCGTTTGACGATCGCGCCATTCCTGAGGCATATGAGCGCCTCTTGATGGACGCCCTCGGCGGTGACGCATCACTGTTTACACGCGAAGACGAAGTGATGCTGTCATGGCGATTGATCGACTCCGTACTGCAAGGTTGGCAAATGGCAGATGCGCCCCCGCTTGCTACCTATGTAAAGGGCAGTTGGGGTCCTGACGCGGCGGACGCTTTGCTTGCAGGTGAAGATCGTGTGTGGCGTGTTGCATGTGGAGATCACGATTAATATGGCTGTTGACATCCGGGTTTATCAATCGACGCTGGCGCTCAGTCATGCGGTTTCCGATTATTTCCTAGATTTGGCAGACCGCGCTATCACCACGCGCGGACGCTTTACGGTAGCGCTGTCCGGCGGCAAAACGCCGAACCCGATCTTTGAGATGCTCGCCAGTCGGGATTATGCCGAGCAGATCAACTGGAATTATGTGCATGTGTTTTGGAGCGATGAGCGCTGCGTGCCGCCGGATGACCACGACAGTAATTTCCGCGTGGCACGTCATTTGCTGCTCAGTCGCGTACAGATACCGATTGCGAATATCCACCGTATGAGGGGCGAAGATGAACCGGAACCGGCTGCGACCGCGTATGATGCCGTACTGCGAGAATTCTTTACGCGGCGTTTAGGTATCCCACGCGCCCGTTTTGATCTGGTGATGCTTGGGATGGGGGCAGACGGACACACCGCTTCCCTGTTCCCCGCCATGAACGCTGTGCGGGAGACGGAAAAATGGGTGATGGCGCAGCACGTCGAAAAACTCGATTCGTGGCGCTTGACTCTGACTCCGGCGGCGATCAATGCCGCATCGAATGTCGCGTTTGTCGTGACGGGTGCTGAGAAGGCAGATATTCTGAAGCGTGTGCTGAAAGATCCGCCTGATCCGAACAATCTTCCGGCACAAGCGATTAATCCCGTCAACGGGAATGTTCGCTGGTTCCTCGACACAGGGGCTGGCAAAGCGCTAAAGGATTAGGGTGATTGGGATAGTGCACTACACTATCCCAATCTCGCGAAGCAGCTTACAGCGCCATTACCTCAGCAAGGCGGAATAAGTCCGGGTCAATTCCTTTAGTGCGTCCCACAACTTCGGCATAAGGCGTCGTCGCAAGCGTACTTTTGATCAATCCCACCACGCAGCCGCGTTCACCATGAATCAGGCGTTCGGCGGCGTTTGCACCCAGTCGTGTTGCAAGGTTGCGATCAAAGGCACCCGGTGCGCCACCGCGCTGAATATGTCCGAGCGTTGTTGCGCGCATTTCAAAACCGGTGTCATGTTCCTGACAGAACTTGATCAGGGTTTCGATATTCGGTTTTGCGCCTTCAGCGACCACGACAATTCCGTTTGTTTTGCCGCGTTTATACGACTCATGGAGCCGATCCACGAGGATCGCGGGTTCTTGCGGGATTTCAGGAACAAGGATTGCTTCCGCGCCGCCCGCGATTCCCGCCATCAGCGCTAGATAACCGCAGTTGCGCCCCATGACTTCAACCAAGAATGCGCGGCGGTGCGATGATGCCGTCACTTTCAGGCGGTCAATCGCTTCGAGCGCGATATTAAGGGCTGTATCCACGCCGATTGTGATGTCT
The DNA here is from genome assembly GCA_026645745.1 of Anaerolineae bacterium. Taxonomy (GTDB): domain Bacteria; phylum Chloroflexota; class Anaerolineae; order Aggregatilineales; family Phototrophicaceae; genus Flexifilum. The sequence goes on from JAPKMU010000020.1 coordinate 23,347, forward strand.
GACCCGATCAAGTCGTTGTCAATTGTGGACGCCACCCCGATTGTCGGGAATCCCATCTCGTTTAGCTCACTTGCGCCCGTTTGTGAACCATTGCCGCCGATGACGACCAGACCTTCCACGCCATGACTTCTCAGATTTTCCAGCGCGTGCTGCCGCCCTTCAATGGTCATGAATTCCTTCGAACGTGCGCTTCCAAGCATCGTGCCGCCCACATGGATCACGCCGCCGACGTCGCGCAGCCCTAATGGTGCGATCTTGTTTTTCATGAGACCATCATATCCGTCGCGCACGCCATACACCTCGCAGTCAAGGTGAATTCCCATGCGTGTCACCGCGCGGATCGCCGCGTTCATCCCCGGTGCGTCGCCACCGCTGGTCAATACTGCTATTTTCTTCAGCATCCGAACTCCTCCCCATGCCATTGGGTAAGTGATTGACTTGCCCGTCGCCTCCAACGGGAGTTTACCCCGCCATTGTACGCGCAAAATAAATAGGAGCAGAGTGTTTAACAATCGGATAAAGTAAAGACGGTAATCTGTCACCTCTTTGAGACGACAAATCGCGCTCAACCACGAAATAGGATGGGGGATAACGTTAACGACTATGGCTACTGCCAGCATTCCATTGAATTCATCAGCGGTTGACAGTGCTACCTACAAGCGCCGTGTACGCGCATGGACGCTCTATGATTGGGCGAACAGTGCATTTGCCACAACAATTCTTGCTGCCGTACTGCCTGTTTATTTTAGCCAAGTAGCCGGGGCGACGCTTCCAAGCGAAGCAACGGCGACTGCCTACTGGAGTATCAACCTCAGTATTTCGCTGTTTATCACGGCAATCCTCGCGCCTATCCTCGGCACGATCAGCGACGTTTCGCGCGGTAAAAAGAAGTTTCTCGCGTTTTTCACGGGGATTGGCGTCGTCGCAACTGGGCTGCTCGTTCTGGTCAACACGGGCGACTGGGTTTTAGCTTCCATATTATTTGTGTTTGGGCGTATTGGCTTCGTTGCTGCCTACACATTTTATGATTCGCTTCTACCGCATGTCGCTAAGCCCGAAGATCAAGACAGTGTCTCGGCGCGCGGCTATGCGATGGGCTATCTTGGTGGTGGGCTGCTCTTAGCGATCAATGTTGCCATGATTTTCGTGCTGCCAGATAACTGGGGTCCACGCCTGTCTTTCTTGAGCGTAGGTATCTGGTGGGCGGTATTCAGCATCCCGATCTTCCGCCAAGTTCCTGAGCCGCAGTCCGCAACTGGCGAACTCAAACCGGGGCAAACGGTGATCGGGGAGAGCTTCAGACGGCTAGTCAGCACATTCCGAGATATGCGGCATTACAAAGAATTGTTTAAGTATCTGATCGCCTTCCTAATCTACAACGACGCGATTGGGACGATCATCGGGGTGGCGGTGATTTATGGGGCGGAGCTTGGCTTCGGCACGGTCGAGTTAATCCTCGCACTGCTGCTGGTGCAGTTCGTGGGCATTCCGTTCAGCTTGATCTTCGGTCGGCTGCCGAGCGCAGAGAACAAGCGCCGCCCGACTTATCTGGCGTTCATCGTTTTCAACCTATTGGCGCTGCCGCTGACGGGAATCGCACTGCGCGGCTTACTGCCGACCGATATTTCAGGCGATCAGCCGCCGCCGTATGAGACGAGTCTGGGACTCGCCGGACAGGGAACTTATCTGGTGACAGACCAGTTCAATGCTGCGCCGGGTGAGGAAAATCCACTTTTGTTCTTTCTGAACGGTACATGGACACAGGAAACTATCAGCGGAGACCTGACCGGAACAGGTAATCCTGTAGATTACGCGACTAGCACCCGTCCCGGTGACGAAATTCAGCTTGTGTTTAACGGGCAGTCCGTTGAAGTAATGTATGCCGCCCGCCCGGATGGCGGACAGGCGATGTGGACGATTGACGGTGAAAGCGGCATCCTCGACGAAGAAGGAGCGAATGTTGTCGACACCTACAGCCCGACCATACGCTATGGCGAAACGATTGTGATCACTGCCAACGAGCCGGGTGAACATACGCTGACATTCCTCAACACGGGCGGATTGAGCGAGGAGAGCAGCGGCACGGTGATCAGCATCGCGCAGCTTCGCGTGCTTGAACCCGTCCGCGAAAACAGCTTACCGATCATCATGGGTTTGCTGCTTGCCGTGCAGGCGGTCGGATTGTTGTTCGCGTTCACTATCGGTAAGGGGTTGTTCGCGGGCTTGGCGAACACCATTGATACGCGCCGCGCGATAATGCTCTCGCTGGTGGTTTACGCTGTAATCGCGATTTGGGGTTATTTCATCAATTCGACCGTCGAATTCTGGTTCTTGGCATGGATGGTTGCCATCGTACAGGGCGGTAGTCAGGCACTCAGCCGCAGTTTGTACGCGAGTATGTCTCCCGCTGCCAAGAGTGGTGAATTCTTCGGGCTGTACGGAATCATGGAGCGCTTCTCGTCGATTATCGGTCCGCTGCTGTTCGCGGGAGCAGTTGCCGCGTTCGGGAGCAGTCGTCCGGCGATCATCAGCTTGATCGCGTTCTTCATCATCGGCGGCTACCTGCTTTCGCGCGTGAACATCGCGGAAGGTCAGCGGCTTGCCCGTGAAGAAGACGCCGCGATTCTGGGTAGATCCGCCTAAGCGGTCGTATTCGCAAGAAGATAGGTCAGGGGCATGACGTGTTCATGCCCTTTTTGATTTATCGTGACGACACATCTGCATGACTTGTAGGATGGGAATAATGGCAGCGATAGGATTGGAAACCCTCAAGCAAAAAGCGATAGCGATGTACGATATCTTGGTCAAGGCTTATGGCGAGCGTCCACTTAAGCCTCCGCGCCGCACGCCGATGGTCGAATTGATCATGACGATCCTTTCACAGCGGACGACCGCCGCGAACGAAAAACAGGCATTTGATCAAATGTGGGCGCGTTACGGCTCGTGGGAAGCAATCCGCGACGCAGACGTGAATGAACTCACCAGTTTGATTGCGCCATCCAATTATGCCGAATCAAAAGCGCCGCACATCAAGGCGACACTTGCGCGCATCATTGAAGAACGCGGTGAAGCAAGTATTGATTTTCTCGAAGACACAAACGCCGAAGAGGGTCTGATCTGGTTAATGTCGCTTCCCGGTGTCGGGATCAAGACGGCTTCCCTCGTCTTGCTGTTCAACTTCTCAAAGTCCGTTATGCCAGTGGACACGCATGTTCACCGTGTCAGCCAACGCACGGGCTTGATCCCGTTGAAGATGACCGCAGAAAAGGCACATGTCGCGCTGTTGGAAATTTTACCCGCCGAGCCGCACATCCTGTTCAACTTTCACGTAAGCTGTTTACGGCATGGGCAGCAGATTTGTACGTTTGCTGCGCCCAAATGCCCGAAATGCCCGATCAAGCACCTATGCGATTACTATCGACGGGTCTACATTCCCAAAATCTAGCGCGCCTTGCCCGTAATTTTCGTTATAATCGGCTGGAGAGATTTTTACGCGCAGGAGCATATTTTCATGACTCAAGAGACGTTTTCGCCGCCAACAGGTGAGTGGTACGCCCCGTCAGACGAGGTAAAACAGAACGCTTACATCCCGGATTACGATGCGCTCTACGCCGAAGCTGTCGCTGATCTGGAAGGCTTCTGGGCGAAACAAGCACAAAACCTGCATTGGTTTGAGCCTTGGACGCAAGTGCTTGATCGCTCGAATGCGCCGTTTTACAAGTGGTTTGTGGGCGGCAAAACGAATATCGCGTACAACGCGCTGGATCGCCATGCCAAGACTTGGCGCAAAAACAAACTCGCGTTGATCTGGGAAGGCGAACAGGGGGATAAACAGTCGTACAGCTATCACAGGCTTTATCGTGAAGTCAACAAGTTCGCCAATGTGTTAAAAAGCATGGGCGTTCGGCGCGGCGACCGTGTGACGATCTACATGGGACGCATCCCCGAACTGGCGATGGCAATGCTCGCCTGCGCGAAGATCGGTGCGGTTCACAGTGTGATCTACGGCGGCTTTAGCGAACAAGCACTCGCGGATCGTATTGAAGATGCGCAGAGCAAGGTCATGATCACCTGCGACGGAGCATGGCTGCGCGGCAATATCGTTCCGCTTAAGGAAGTGGTTGACGCGGCGGTCAAGCGTTCGCCTGTGGTCGAGACGATCATCGTGGTCAAGCGCACCGGGCAGTCGATCAACATGGAGCAGGGGCGCGATTATTGGTATCACGATCTGATGGCACTGCCCATTGCCAGCCCGGTTTGCGCGTCTGAAATCATGGATGCGGAAGACCCACTGTTTATCCTGTATACCAGCGGCACAACCGGTAAACCGAAAGGGGTGCTGCATACACACGGCGGTTACTCCGTTTACACCTCGACGACGCTGCAAATGGTTTTTGACATCCGTGATGATGACCGTTACTGGTGTGCTGCCGATCCCGGTTGGATCACGGGGCACAGCTATATCGTTTATGCGCCGTTGATCCTCGGCGCGACCAGTTTCATGTATGAAGGCGCGCCGAACTTCCCGTACCCGAACCGCTGGTGGAAACTCGTCGAAGAATACGGGATCACGATCCTGTATACCGCGCCGACCGCGATTCGCGGTTTGATGCGCTTCGGGGATGCATGGCCCAACCGTCACGATCTCAGCAGTA
>JAPKMU010000210.1 GCA_026645745.1 Anaerolineae bacterium
CAACTGTAATGAGTAGTGTAGAAGGTCTTGGGCTAAAGACGAGAACACGTTGCTGATTCCAAAATGGTCTACCCCCAGTTTAATGGCTCATCCGCAAATCGTGTGCATAGCTGAGAGATTATCGGGCAAACCCGCAGAGGGTCATCTATAAAGCAAAAGGCGAACAGATCAGTCTGTTCGCCTTGCTTTTGGGGGGTTGCCACGAGGCATTCGGTTGTTCGCGGACAACACGCGGCGGGTGATTGCCCCTGTGCCGGAGGGCAGCCCGCGCTTTGCCAGAGGAGTGCTGCGCTTATCGCGCATGTGCGTCCGCTGAGGTTACATTGCCGGAGACTGTGCAAGATTTCACAATCACGCTTATGATACCCTGAAAATGCGTGCGCAAATGCGACGAACGTCACTAGAGTTCATGACATGCGGCACTCACCGCCTATTCGACCGCGAACTGCCGCACATTTTCCCCGATCAACGTCAAGCCTGTTCCATCCGTATTGATCGCGTAGACCGCGACCGGAATCGTTCCGGTAAATGCACCCGTCTGCGCGATTTCCGTCACGAATGCCTGCTGATTGGCGATCACGCTGAAAAGAATCGAATCAGCGTCGAGCGCGGTCATCCGTCCAACGGCGTAACCGTCACCCGTATACACCAATGTTTCCGCTTGCGTGACCGGATCAATGCGGTGGATGCTGACGGTATAGCTCGGGATCGGGTAATCGGGCGATAAGCCGATCGCATCACTGATGCGGGTGCGTTCTTCCGCCGTCAACCCCGCCAGCAGATCGCCGCTTTCGGCGCGGGAACTAACGAACACCGCGCCATCCACGCCAACGGTGATCTGATCCGGTATGGCGCTGGTCGTTAGCTCGGTCATCGTGAGCGTAGACAGATCAACACGCACGAGGATCGGGCGGGCGCGATTCGTGTCATTCGGACTCAGATATAGGGCGTAAAGCTGGGTTCCATCCGGTGAAAGCGCCGCGCGGAACATATTGTCACTGTTCGGGATCGGCAGGTCTTCCCCCGTCGCCGGGTTGATCAAGCCGTAGCCAACGCCTGCGCACGACGTACTATACAGATAGCCGTAGGGAGTTTCCATCAACGCCAGCGCATTACCGAAGAACCCTGCTTCGGTGCTGTAAGCCGCATCTGCCGGGAACGGGCTGCCGCCGCCGCATCCCACCTGCCAAGCAAAGCTGGCGATCTGCGCGGGCTGCGCGTCTGCTTGCGGTGTGACCAGCATCAAACGGACAGTGTAAGGCGTTTCCATGCTCGTTGGCAGAGTTTCCGGCGGGGCGACGAACAGCAGATCGCCCGCGCTGTTGAACAACGGCGGAAATGGCTCGACGCCGTTGGCGATAGGATACGCGCTGCTCGCCGCGAGATCGATCACCCACACTTGAAAATTGGCATCCACGCTGCCCACGACGGCGATTTTGTCACCCGCCGGATTCCAGACCTGATCTAAAACATATGTCAGCGGAAGCGCGTACATCGTGCTGTTTCCGGCTTCGTCATAGACGATGATCCCGCCTTCGGTCACGGCGGAAATGCGCACGCCGACTCCGGTTTGTGCCGCCGCGCTGATCGCCAACGTCAAGAGTGCCAGCAGCACCACTGTGAGTTTTACCCCTTGTTTCATCGTGTAATGCTCCTTACGTTATTCCGTAATCTGCCGCAAAGTGTACCGAATATCGCTTGCATATTCCGCCCATCCGTGCCATACACGGTGACAGGATCGATCTGGAAGGGGCTAACAATGGATGCTTTCCCGTCTCGCATTGAAGGGACGATCAACGCGGAGGAAGTTATCATCGGGCGCGGCGTGGTCGTCGAGTCGGGTGTCGTGATTACCGGAAAACACGGAAAGGCGCGGCGGGTTGTCCTCGGTGATTTTTGTTTCATCGGGCGCGAAACCCGCATCATCACGCCGGAATTTAAGCTCGGTGATTACAGCAAGCTGCACGCCAACGGATTCGCGCATGGGGAACACCCGATGCAGATCGGGCGCAACTGTTGGATCGGTGGGAACTGCGTGCTTGATTCGATGGGCGGGCTGGATATTGATGACAACGTGGGAATCGGCGCGCATTCCCAGTTATGGACGCATATCCAATTTGGGGATATTGTCGAAGGATCGCGCTTTTACTCGCATAAATACATGCACATCGAAAAAGATGTGTGGTTCGTCGGTCACTGCATCGTGTCGCCCGTCAGCGTTGGTGAGCGGAGTTTGGCGCTGGTCGGTTCGGTGGTGACACAAGACATGCTGCCGAATCATGTGTACGGCGGTGTGCCTGCCCGCGATTTGACCGATAAAATGGGAACGCAGTTTGAGAGCCGCACGGTGGCGCAAAAAGCGGCGAAACTGCAAGAAATGGTCGGTAAATTTGAGCAGGATCATCCCGAATTCGCGGGGTTGGTGCAGGTGGCGCAGTCCCCCGATGAACGCGACCCGAACCGATGCTGGTTTGATGTTTCGACGCGCACCTACCGCAAAGCGTATCACCCCGCCGAAGTCGCCTTTTTGAAAGCGAATGTTCCGCTCGTCAAGTTTTACCCGGAAGGAGAACCACCGTTTGTCATTCCTCAGCCGCCCGTCGAATAGGTCAATTATGGGATATGTCTATCTAGGACTCACGATTCTGTTTACCGTGTACGGTCAGTTGATCATCAAGTCACAGGTGAGCGCGGCGGGCGAATTTCCGCCGGACACGGGCGATAAGATCGCGTTTTTGGCGCGGCTGCTGCTCAACCCGTTGGTGATCACCGGATTTATCGCGGCATTTCTCGCCTCGCTGACATGGATGATGACGCTCACGCAGTTTGAACTCAGCTATGCGTATCCATTTCAGAGCTTATCGTTTGTGATCGTCGTGTTTTTGTCGGTGCTGATTTTTAGCGAGCCGCTCACGCTGACGAAACTGCTCGGCACGGGGGTGATTTTGGTGGGGTTGTTTATCCTATCGCGGTGAGAAGGGGGGATTCCCCCTTCTCACAACCCTGCTGCTATCCTTGAATTCGCTGCCGCGCAAACGCAAGCGCATCGTCTACGGAGGTGAAATAATGCGCTTCACGTCCGCCGTACTGCTGCTGTGCCATCACGTCCGTTTGGAATTTCACGAGTTCGTCTCTGCCGACGATCAACATCACGATATTTGATTCCGAAAAACGGATGTCCTCGGATAACCCGGCGACCAACTGCTCAAAGGTCAGTTCAAAGTGGGTAAAATCGATAATCCGGTACACCGGCACGGTAAACTTACGTGCGATCGTGTTAGAAAGATCGCGGTTCTTTTGCGGATCGACCGACATATCTACGGGTTCATAGATCGTGCAAAGGATGATCGGTTCATCTGCAACCTGCTTGACGACGACAGTCATGATGATTACTCCGAGTGCCGTTAAATACTTCTTATACTATTTTACGTCTGCTTAACCTCGCGCGGACAATTAAGATTGAATCATATTCAGCTTACGTCCTTCGCCGCCGAACGTCCTGCTGTTCTGCCAGAGAATAAACACCCACCCAAAAACGTGCCTTCGAGCGCACGGTAGCCGTGAACGCCGCCGCCGCCAAATCCCGCGACTTCGCCCGCCGCGTACAGCCCCGGCACAGGCGATCCGTCTTTGCCGATCACCCGGCTTGAAAGATCGGTTTGTAAGCCACCAAGCGTTTTGCGCGTGAGGATATTCAGGCGGACGGCGATCAGCGGCGCGGCTTTCGGGTCAAGGATGCGGTGCGGTTTCGCCGTGCGGATCAAGCGGTCACCGATATATTTGCGCGCCGCGCGCAGCGCGGTGATCTGCGAATCTTTCCCAAAACGGTTATCGAGTTCCATATCGCGCGCCTTGACCTCGCGCTCCAATGCCGCCGGATCGAGCAAATCTTCTCCCGTGAGCGCATTCATACGCCGCACAAGTTCGCCAAAATTCGTCTCGACAATAAAATCTGCGCCTTTTTTCATGAATGCTTCGACGGGTTCAGGCAAGCCGCGCACGATCCGCTGAAGCAGCATCCGCCAGCTTTTTCCGGTTAAATCGGGGTTCTGCTCCGAACCGGAGAGCGCGAATTCTTTCTTGATGATGTTCTTCGTCAGGATGAACCATGTGTAGTCATAACCCGTCTTGCCGATGTGCGCCAATGTGCCGAGCGTATCAAAGCCGGGGAACAGCGGCACGGGCAGCCGATTCCCGCGCGCATCAAACCACAGTGACGATGGACCCGGCAGGATGCGAATCCCGTGACGACTCCAAATCGGACTCCAATTTTCGATGCCTTCGGTGTAATGCCACATACGGTCGCGGTTGACGACGTTCGCGCCAATCGATTCCGCGATGCCGATCATGCGCCCATCGACGTAATCGGGCACGCCGGAGAGCATCCGTTTTGGGGGAGCACCGAGCTTAGGCGACCAATTCTGCCGCACCAGATCATGATTCGCGCCGATCCCGCCCGATGTGATGATCACCGCCCGCGCCGAAAACGAAAATGAGTCGATCACCGTGCGCGAACTCGGCGCACCACGCGGAACATCGCTCGGTTCAAGGATGTCGCCCTGCACACCTGTGACCGCGCCGCCGGTCATGATGAGTTCATTCACGCGGTGACGGAATTTGAACGTGATCAGCCCTTTTTGTGCGGCATCGCGCACCCGCCGCGCAAAGATTTCGACCAACTCAGGACCCGTCCCCCATGTGATATGAAAACGCGGCACGGAGTTTCCATGACCGATTGCACCGTAGCCGCCGCGCTCTGCCCATCCGACGATGGGGAAGAATTTCAGCCCTTGAGCGGTTAACCATGCACGCTTTTCACCCGCCGCGAAGGCGACGTAAGCCTCTGCCCATTGGCGCGCATAATGATCCTCGTCGTCGCGGTCAAATCCCGCTGTGCCGAGCCAATCTCGCAGCGCGAGTTCGTGCGAGTCATGAATACCAAGCCGCCGCTGTTCCGGCGTATCCACCAGAAACAGCCCGCCGAATGACCAGAATGCCTGACCGCCAAGACTCTGCTGCGGTTCTTGATCAAGCAGGATGACGTGCTTTCCCGCGTCTGCGAGTTCAGCGGCGGCGGCTAACCCCGCCAGCCCCGCGCCAATGATGATCACGTCGGTCATATCTCCCCCTCCTTCATTTCGCAAGTGAACTGCTCAAGAACTATTGAACCACAAAGAACACAAAGGGCACAAAGAAGGGCTTTTTTCAGTGGTGCTCCGCCTTGTAAAGGCAGCTTTGCGCCCTTGCGCCCTTGCGCCTTTGCGTTGACGCTTTTCTTTTCCCTTGGCATTTGTGCCGCTTTAGAATTCGTGCGCTCACTACTAGAATGATGCACAATCGTAACTGACAAGGAAAAACCATGACCGACGAACGGCAGCAAATGTTCATCGAGCGCTACCAGATCGGCAGCGTCCCTTGGGATACCAATATCACGCCGCCGGAAATTGTGGCGATTGCGGCAGAACTTCCCCCCGGCAAGGCGCTTGATCTCGGCTGCGGGACGGGGACAAACGTCCGCTACATGCTCGAAAAAGGATGGGAAGCGGACGGGATCGATTTCGTGCCGCAGGCAGTCGAGATGGCGCGGGCAAAGCTGGCAGGCTTTCCGGCGGAACGTTATACCGTGTTGTGCCATGATGTGACGCTTCTGGATCAGGTTACAGGGCTGCGCGCCCCCTTCGACTTGTTGATCGATATCGGGTGTGGACATGGCTTACCGTTGGAGTCTCAGCCCAAGTACGTCCGCGACTGCGCGGCGCTGCTCAAACCGGGCGGGGTGTTCATGGTATACGCCCATGCGCCAACCGAAACGCGCGCCTTTGGATGGTCTCCCGACGATATTCAACGGCTTTTCACTGCTGACTTTGATCTTGTGCAGCAGGTCTTGAGCATCGACACGACGAATCAATCGCCGTCCGGGTGGTATCGCTTGGCGCGAAAATGAGTTAGCGATCCACAACACCTGCCTTAACCCCGGTTAATCCAATTCTGCACCGCGCGAAACTCGATTTCTTCACTCGGTAAAGTGACATTGGGCAGATTTCCCCTGTCAAATGTCACTTCTCACGGGGGCGGCGCACGCCTACACTGAGCCTAATTGCAAATCATTTGCAGTAAGGGTCAGTCGATGACGTTTTTGGAAAAAGCAAACGACGCCATCCGGGCAGCGGGCGGCAGAATCACCGGGCAGCGGCAGACGCTTCTCCGCGTACTGGCGGACATCACCGAACGCATCGACGCCGAAACGCTGCACCAGCGCGCCCAAGCGTATGATCCGCAGATCAACCTAACGACGGTTTATCGCACGCTTGATGTGTTGGAAGCGGCGGGCTTGATCCGCGCGCAGTTTGTTTCGCCGGAGCACAATCGCAAATATTACACACAGGCGCAAGAACCGTATCACTTCACCTGCCGCCGCTGTCATCAGGTGATCGCCTTTACGTCAGACTTGATTGATAGTCTGAAGCAAACGCTCGAAGTCGAGTATCACGTGCACGCGCTCAACGTGTGCGTTTGTGTTGATGGTTTATGTTCGGAATGTCTCGCAGAAATGTCGCTCGTGGAGAATGTTCAATGATGACCTTAGAAGCCACCAAAACGCGGACAACCCTTCCTCTCACGCTGGCTGCACCCGGTGAAGTGGTGGAAATTGTTGAAATCCGACTTCACGGTGATGAAAAACAGCGCTTGCAAGAATTGGGATTGATCCCCGGCACGTCGATCCGAATCGTCAAATGTGACCCGATGAACGGCGTGATCCTTGCAGTTCGCCTTGACGGGCGGCTGGCGCTGAATCGCGGCACCGCACACAAAATCCTCGTCAGCAAAGAAAGGTAATGCATGACTACCGCACGACCGCTGACGATTGCGCTGGCGGGCAACCCGAACGTTGGCAAGAGCACGCTGTTTAATGCGCTGACGGGTGGACGCCAGCATGTTGGCAATTGGCCCGGTAAGACCGTCGAGAAAAAAGAAGGCTGGATGACGCTCGACGCACAGGAGATCATGATCGTCGATCTCCCCGGAACATACAGCCTGACCGCCTATTCGATTGAAGAAATTGTCACCCGCGACTTTATCCTCCGTGACCACCCATCAGCCGTGATCGCCGTCGCGGACGCGGCAAACCTCGAACGCAATTTATACCTTGTCTGCCAATTGATCGAACTCGGCGCGCCGCTGATCATCGCGCTCAACATGAGCGATACCGCGCATGGGCGCGGCGTGCATATCGATGCGCAAAAATTATCGGATGCGCTCGGCGGCATTCCGGTGATCGAGATGATCGGTACGCGCGGCGTCGGCATTGAGGCGCTGCAAAAGGCGATTCTTCAGCGTGCCGCGCTGCAAACCCCGCTGGTGTTTGACTACGGCAAGCCGCTCGAAGATGAGATCGCCGCTTTGCAAGTACTCATCGAAAGCGAATCGGCGCTGGCGGCGGCATATCCCCCGCGCTGGTTGGCGATCAAGCTGCTGGAAGATGACAAACATTTGAAAGAACAGCTTGCGGGATATACGCGGCTGTTAAGCGCGGCGCAAGCGGCGATCACCCGCATCACCGAATCGCTCGGTGATGACCCCGATACGCTCCTGACCGACACGCGCTACACGTTTATCGGTGAAGCGGCGGCGCAAGCGGTCACGCGGTCAGCGAACAGCATGGAAACAGCCTCGGATCGCGCAGATCGGATCATCACGCATCGCATTTTCGGGCTGCCGATTTTTCTTGCGCTGATGTGGCTCGTATTTCAGATCACCGCGAACGTAAGCGCCCCGCTGATCGACTGGGTGGACAGCATCTTCGCAGGTCCTGTCTCGCGCTGGGCGGCTTCCCTGCTCGGCGTGATCGGGTTAGGCGGCTCTTGGGTCGAATCGCTGGTGGTGGATGGCATTATCGCGGGAGTCGGCGGCGTGTTGGTGTTCGTGCCGCTCTTGATGCTGCTTTACATCACGATTTCAGTCCTCGAAGACTCTGGGTATATGGCACGCGCGGCGTTTGTGATGGATCGCGTCATGCGGCTGATCGGGCTGCACGGCAAGAGCTTTTTACCCCTACTGATCGGTTTTGGCTGCACGGTTCCGGCGGTCTACGCCACGCGCACGCTCGAAAAGCCGCGTGACCGTAAAGTGACAGCATTCCTCGCCACATTCATGAGCTGCGGCGCGCGTTTGCCTGTGTACGTCGTGTTCGCGGGGGCGTTTTTCGGCGCGCAGTCGGGCAACTTGATCTTCGCGCTGTATCTGCTTGGCATCGCTGTGGCGCTGATCACGGGGCTGGTGTTCAAGCGCGTGATCTACCCGGAAAAAGAGGCGCAGTCATTCGTGATGGAACTCCCGCCCTACCGGATGCCGCACGCCAAGACGATTTTCGCCCAAATGTGGGAGCGCACACGCGGCTTTGTCGAAAACGCGGCGACGATCATCCTCGCGTGTTCGGTCGGGGTGTGGCTGCTTTCCGCCATGCCCGCTAACCTTGATCTGAGCCGTTTTAACGCGGTTGAGCCTCAAGAAAGCATGTTCGGCGCGGTCAGCGGCGCAATCGCGCCCACGCTTGCACCTGCCGGATTTGGCGATTGGCAGGCAGCTGGATCGCTGATCACCGGATTTATCGCCAAAGAAGTCGTGATCGGCACGATGAGTCAAATTTACGGTGTTGAAGCGGTTGAAGACGGCGCAGCCGACACGCCAACGCCGACTCTACTCGATGATGCAGGTGAAATCGTCACGACATTCGGTCAGACGCTTGTGCTGACGGCTCAAGAGTTCGTGAATATCGTCCCGCGCACGGTCAACATCATCCCCGGACTCAACATGCAGGAGGCGAATTTCCTCGGCGTTGAAGCCGAAGAAGAAGATACTTCGGCGCTCGGTTTGGCGCTCACGGGCGCATTCACGCCGCTTTCGGCGGTTGCGTTTATGGTGTTCATCCTGCTGTATACGCCGTGCATGACGACAACTGCCGCAATGCGTCATGAATTCGGCTCACGCTGGACGTTGTATCAGATTGGCTACACCACGCTGATCGCATGGGCGGGGGCGGTGATCGTATATCAGGGCGGGCTTCTGCTCGGTTTAGGGGGCTGATCCACCTTGACGACAGGTACAACTACATTACGGCAGGTACTCGATCATTTTGAGCAAGGGCAAGGCGCGGTGTCGCTGCCAGCGTTGGCGCGCACGCTCGGCATTGAGCGCGGCATGTTACAGACCATGCTCGATTATTGGGTGCGCAAAGGCAAAATCCGCGAGGTTAATTCCCCGGCATGCACAACATGCGGTACGGCGTCCGGTTGTCCGTTTGTTGTGAAGCTCCCGCGCCAGTATGAACTGGTCAGCGAAAACTCCCTTGATCCCGCGCCTTCGTGTGGGTGCGGGGGATGCCACTAAAAACAAAAAGGGCGATCCCGCGCGGGATCGCCCTTTTTGTTGCGTAACTACGCTCAACCGCTTA
>JAPKMU010000211.1 GCA_026645745.1 Anaerolineae bacterium
CATATCGCCGAAGTGCCCGCGATAGCTTTCCGGCGCTTTCTTGAAGGTCTTTACGTCGCGTGCGAACCCATGCGCTTCAGCAAAATTGCGCATTCCTGCCAACCAATCTTCCTTGGCGATGGCTGGATCAAACGCTTTCAACCTCTCGATCACCTGTACGATCAAATCGCCTTCCAGCGCTGGAAACGGATACCCCTCTTTGGCGATTGCCGAGTCAAACAGCGGATCAAAGAAGAAACCGACTGCGCGCTCTACATCCGACCAATTGACGATATCTTTGCGTGGTGCGGCTCCTGTGCGTTCGACGTTAAAGACGGCTAATGTGTACGCTGGATCGGCTGTGAGCGTATCCGAAAGCCGCTGATCATGCTGTTCTGCCCATGCGACCGCGAGATCATAGACCTGTTCAGCAGTAAAGCGGGCGATCACATCTTTGCTGATGTCGTTGAGCTTGACAAGATCGAACAACGGGCTGGCAATCCCCATTTTCTCTATCGAGAAAGTGAATTCGGTGTTGGGCACGGTTGGATTGTCGCGCCGCCAATCTTGAAAATTCGAGTTCGCCAAGTTGAGCAGATACTCCGTAACCGCCTGTTCGGGATAGCCGATCTCGTAGTAGTACGCCATATTCGCTTCTGGGTCTTTGCGCTTGCTCAATTTGCGGCGCGAATTCCCGTCCATCTTGGCGATAGGCGCGATGTGCGCAAACATCGGTGCGGGCTGCTGGATGTACTCGAATAACTGAAGATGGAGCGGCACTGACGGCAGCCATTCATCGCCGCGTGTGACGAGATTTACGCGCATCACCGTGTCATCGACTACATGCGCGAAATGATATGTAGGCAGACGGTTGTCTGATTTGATTAGGACAGCGTCAATCTCGTTCGCGGGCATATCGATGTCCCCGCGAATCGCGTCATGAAGTACGACGCGAGCCGGATTCGGGTAGGGTGCGCGGACGCGAATCACCGGGCGTTCTCCAGCATCAATCCGTGCTTTCACATCTTCATACGAGGCATCACGCCAGCGCGCCCATTTGCCGTAATATCCCGGCTGTGCTTTTTCAGCCTCCTGCCGTTTGCGAAGTTCATCGAGTTCTGCTTCTGAATCGAACGCGGGATAGGCAAGCCCACGCGCAACGAGGTCTTTGGCGAATGACTCGTAAATATCGATGCGCTCGCTTTGCGTGTAGGGTTTGTAAGCGCCAAGTTCAACTTCAGGATCAAGCTGAACAATGCCTTCATCAGGCGTCAAGCCAAAGTTGATCAGGTTGCGGACAATGGCTTCAATGCTGCCGTCCTGTTCGCGCTTCTTATCCGTATCCTCAATGCGAAGGAAGAACACGCCGCCTGTTTGATGGGCTGCCCGCCGCGCGACGAGCGAGGCATAAATACTGCCGATATGCACAAATCCGGTTGGGCTGGGCGCGTAGCGGGTGACATATGCCCCTGTCGGCTGGACACGCGGCGGATAAATCGCCAGCCAATCGGCGGGCGTTCGGGTCACGTGTGGGTAAAGCAGTTCTGCGATTGCGTGGCTCATCAACTGTCCTTTGATCGCGGTGAAGTTATTTAAGCGATGCGGCGGGCGCGCATGATCACGCTTTCCGCCAGCCCGATACCCATCAGGGTCGAAAGCAGCGAAGTTCCGCCGGAACTGATGAATGGGAGGGTGAGTCCGGTGACGGGCATGAGACGCAGATTCATCCCTATCGAGACGAATGTTTGGAAGAAGATAAACGCAGCAACACCATAGCAGATTAAACTGCCGAGCGGGTCAGCCGCTAAACGCGCCCCACGCAGAATCCGGTAGATTACAACGCCAATCATGCCCATCGTCAGCATCCCGCCGACAAATCCGAATTCTTCTGCGATTACGCTGAAGATGAAGTCGGTATGGCGTACACGGAGAAAACGCCCAACGTTTTGTGGTCCGTTTGCGTAGCCTTTGCCGAACAGCCCGCCCGAACCGATGCTAATCTCCGCTTGACGGATATTGTAAAAGGCATCTGGATCGCTTTCTGGGCTGATGAAAGACGTGATGCGGCTGAGTTGGTAGGTTTCTAACCGCGAGAGCGCCAGCGGCACAGTGATGGGAACCGTCACCGTGAAGATCAAGGTGAACACGGCGATATGCTGAATTCGCAGACCTGCCGCCCATACCATCACCAACCACATCACCATCAAAACAATCGACATGCCGAGGTCAGGCTGCGCGAGAATTAACAGAAGCGGCGGCGCAAGATGGATCAGCGATCTGATCAACGTCCAGATGCTGTCCATGCGATCATACGATTTCGCCAAGTGTGTGCCCATCGTAACGATGATCAGCAGTTTAGCGATTTCCGACGGCTGAATTGGGATACCGACGTTTAGCCAGCTTTGCGCGCCGCCATCACGAGCGCTGCCAGCGCAAACATGATGCCGATCCCAATCACGGCATAACGAATTTGATTCGGTACTCGGTTGATCAGGTCAGGGTCGATAGCATCGAGGGTTGCGGAGCGGATCATTAGGACGCCGAATGCGGTCAGCAAAACGGATACGCCAAGCAGCATCCAGTCGAACTGCCGCCACATATTACCGGAATTCGACATAACACTTCACCGTTTGGAAACAATGGAGGGGAGTATAGCAGAAAGCGCCATCGGCGTGAATACAGGGCGGTGGATACCGGGACGGAGGCGAACTACGGCAAAAGATTAGCGCAGATGATCACAAAACAGGCTGCTCATGCGTCATCGCGGGATGGATCATAATCCTCGTTGTGGATCGACTTGGTGAACGGGACTTCAGCGATCAAGAGGCTGTTTTTGTCTCGTTTTTGCAGCGCGATATCCACGCTGTCGCCATCCACATCGATATACTTGCGCAATACGGCAAGAATTTCCTGCTTCATCATGTCCATGCGTTCCGGCGTTAAGCTGATGCGGTCATGGACGAGGATGAATTGAAGGCGCTCACGGGCAATCGAACTGCTTCCCTGCTGTGGTGCTGGCTCTGAGCGTCCCAACAAGCGTGACAACCATCCAGTCATTTCGTAAGCTCTCCTGCTCACCCCCCGCCGAATAGACGGGAAATGCGCTTGAATAATCCCCCCGACGCATCATCGAGCGACATAAACGGGACTTTTTCACCCATCAAGCGGCGGGCAATATCGCGGAATGCCTGCCCCGCCCTTGATTGTTCCATTAGCGTAACCGGAACCCCTGTATTTGACGAGGGGACGACGTTCTCATCTTCTGGTACGATGCCGATAATCTTGATCCCGAGTATATCGGTGATTTCTTCAGGAGACAGCATTTCTTTACGGCGCACTGCTTCCGGTTTTAAGCGGTTGATGATCAACTGACCCGGCTCTTTGTGATTCGCTTCGAGTAAACCGATGATCCGGTCGGCGTCGCGCACCGCGCTGACTTCTGGATTCGTCACGATCAATACATCATCGGCGGGAGCGACAGCATTGCGGAAACCACGCTCGATTCCGGCGGGTGAGTCGATCAGGATGTAATCAAATTCGCCGCGCAGTTGATCCGTAAGCTGAATCATATCGGCAGGGCTGACGGCGGTTTTGTCGCGGGTTTGCGCGGCTGGAATCAAGTAGAGTTCTGGGAACTGGCGGTGTTTGATCATCGCTTGGCGGAGCTTTGCGCGTCCTTCGACCACATCCACCAGATCGTACACGATATACTTTTCCAGCCCCATGACGAGGTCGAGATTGCGCAAGCCAATATCCGCGTCGATGAGGACGACTTTTTGCCCGTCTTTGGCGAGCGCGACCCCCACATTTGCTGTTGTGGTCGTTTTGCCAACGCCGCCTTTACCGCTGGTGATGGTGACGACTTTCGCGCCCACGAGTCATCCTTTGGTTGATTATTCCCACGTTTCGACAACGATTCGATTGTTGCGAATGACCGCCATTTCTGGTTTCGGCTTGTGACGTTTATCGACAGGAGAAATGGCAATTTGTCCGGCGATACGAAGCTGAGTTGGCGTCATATCGAGCGCGCATACGACTGCGCCGCTGTCGCCGTTTGCGCCCGCGTGGACGCTGCCGCGCAGCCGCCCCCACACAAATACATCACCACCTGCGATGACTTCCGCACCTGCATTCACATCGCCAAATATGACGACATGACCGGGACTCTTGACTGATCGCCCGCTTCGGAGTGTCCGCTTCACCAACATTCCCGGCGTTCCGTCTTCTTGAGAGGAGGGTGCGGGCATATCGGTGCTTTGGATCGGTACAGCACTCTTGGGCTGACTGGTGCGCAAATCCATTGCTTGCGCGCTGTCAATCGTGGTTTTGCTTTCGCTCATGACTGCCCACAGCGCCAACCCTCGGCGCTCCAAGAGCGCCTTGACCGATCCTAATTCATCTTTGCGTACCGGGCGTGATCCGACATCCAATGTGACGCGCGCGCCCGCATAAAAACTGAGCTGTTGGTCAATGCGCGCCGCTAAATCAGCGGTGACGCTGTTCCATTCCTCGGTCGGGCTGACCTGAACAAGCAGTCCGTCCTTCGTTCCTTTTATTGCCACGAGATGATCATGCACTGCGTAGAGCCTGTTCGTGAACTAAACTGCGGGATCACAGTTGAACTATTCTCTCCTAACTATACAGGATTCTGTGATCCACGCCACTTGCGCGAAGCGGTCACGATTTTGGTGATCCAGTCACGCAACGCAGCAAGCGCATACGTAATCCAGAAAACTTGGATCATCAAGAGTGGAAGGAGGAGAACGGTTGCATCACCGCCGAAGTAAATCAATCCAAACAACGCATAAGCGGCGAATGCGGCAAGCGTGACCATGCTTACGGGGGCATGCCAGCGCGAAAGCCGCGCCAGCCCGACGACCGCCAGCGCCAGCCCAACTGCCGTGAATTCGTTCACAAGGAAGCCGATCAACTGCACCCAGCGTTCCCCCGCGCGCCATGCACCGCCTATCACGAATGGAACGTGAAGGTCAGCGGCAATTGCGGATTCTACCGGATACACCCAGTAGTTCGGCTCATGATACAGGTTAATCAGGCGTGCAGCGCCAAATAAGATGACGGCGGTGATCACACTCCATAGGAGCGGTTTCACCTGAATGCGCATGAGCAGGATCGCAAGCACCAGCGCCGGAGCGAACAACGCGATCATCGGATCGTTGATCACCCCAAGCGTAAATGTCACCAGAAGAAAAGCAAGATGTGAGGGGAGCAGCGCACGCATTGGCGGCGAATCGGCACGCGGATTGCTGCGCCACACCATATCGCTGAGAAGCGCAAGCATGGCGGCTGAAAGCAGCGTTGTTAAGCGAAGACTGCGACTGCCCGTGATGCCCAAAATTTGTGCGATCAATGCCGCACTGACGACCGCGATCCCGCCAAGCGCAAGCCCCCATGTCGCGCTCCGCGTCAGGCGGTAGGCTGCGGCGCTGATAATCACCCCTGCCAATACCGCCCCGATCACCCACACCGGGTTAACGGTTTCTGTCCCACCCGTTTGACTCCAGTATGCCGGGGTGATCGCCAGCGCGACCGCTCCGATGATTGCAAACAACGCTCCCATCGGGCGAAGCGCGAACGCCATCACGCCAATCACTGCCGCCAGCGCCGCCGCTCGCAACGGGGGAGTTGCACCCAACACGATAAACAAAGCCCCGGCGATCACTGCGGCGATTAGTGATGGGATGATTTGGTTGAGGAGGTCGCGCGGGCTGGCGTTTGAATTCATGTGACTGTCCTTTACGGCGAAGTCGGAAGATCGCCGCCTTCGCGTTCGTTCATGATGCGGTAATAGGCTTCCATCGTCTCCACAACAACCGGAAGTGCAACAAGCGAACCTTCGCCGCCGTTATAAACGAATGCCTGAATCAAGATTTCCGGCGTACCGTCATAGGGGGCGTAGGCAGTAAACCACGCATGCGAGGGCCAGTTACCCGGTCTGCATAACCCCAACGGACGGGCGATCTCGTCGCAGTATTCGGCGGTTCCGGTCTTTCCGGCAACGGTGACATAGGGAAGGTTCGCATTTTGCGCCGTGCCGACGGTGACAGCGGCGCGCATCCCTTGACGCACCACGTCATACGTTTCCGTGCTGACAAACGGGGGACTGTATTCTGAGTCGAAGCGCAGACGATCACACAAGCCATCTTGAAAAGCGTAGCTGATCGGGATATGCACGCGGTATTCGCGCATCGTACTCAAGAACGGATCAGGGTTAATGTCCACTTCGCTGGTGTATTGCGTCGGATTACACCGATCTGGATTGTAAAACTCACTGTCCGGTTCACACGTACAAAGCAGGCTCGACGGACCGCGCATGATCATGTCTTCGAGCGGAAGCAGAACGAGCGGTTCGCCTTCCGGGACTATCTCAAGATTCAGCGTTCGCATTACCTGAGGCTGAAATGGGCGAACAACCACGCCATCAGCATCAGTAAACTCGCGGATCAGCGTGGGTTGATAATAGGTGCCGCCGTTGACAATGGATGCGGTTGCGGCGATCAACTGAATCGGGGTGACGTTGACATATCCTTGACCGAATGCCGCGTTATAGGTATCTCCGGTTGACCAGTTTTCGCCAAACAGGCGGCGTTTCCAGTCCGGTTCGGGCATACGATAGGGATTCTCAAACGGCAGCTCAATACCAGTGAGCGAACCGATGCCCATTGAAGTCGCATACCGGAACAAGTCGGTGATGCCTAATCCGCCGGAGCGCAGCACTTGTTCGGAGACTTCCGGGTTGCCACCGCCGACTTGATAGAAATACACGTCGCAGCTCTGCGCGATCCCGCCGATCATATTGAGCGGACCATGCCCAGTGCGCAGCCAGCAGACGAAGCGCTGCGAGGCTGCCGGGTCATTCGGCGCGTAACGGTTTGGCAAAAGCAGGTCGCCTTCATCAACCAACGTTGACCGGGGATCGATGACATCTTCTTCGACCACACCAATCGCCGTGACGAGTTTCCACACTGAACCGGGGGGATACACCGTTTGCGTCGCGTGATTTAAGAGCGGGCGAAGCGGGTCTTCAACCACATCGAGATAATAATCAACGTCAATCGTGCGGGCGAAGCGGCTGTTGTCGTAGCTTGGATAGCTGACCATCGCCAGAATCTCACCCGTTGATGGATTGATGGCGATGACGCTTCCCGTTTGGCTGACGATGCGCCCGCGCTCAGCATTCAGCGCGTTGATCCGGTTGATCAAGGCTTCTTCGGCGGCGCGTTGAAGCTCAACATCGATTGATAGGCGGACATTCAGCCCGGGTTGCGCCGGAATGGACAAAATCTCGTTGATCGGGCGACCGGCGACATCGACTTCAGAGACGACGCGACCGCGCACGCCGCGCAAGAATGCTTCGAGATACGATTCGATGCCCGCATAACCCACGCGGTCATACGCTGGGTTGTAGCCCTGCTCAATCAGTTCGAGTTCCTGTTCGGCGGGGATGCGTCCCATGTAGCCGATGATCTGCGCGGTAATTTCACCGGTTGGGTATTCACGCACCGACGCGGGCACGACATCAACGCCGGGGAGTTCGTAGCGCTCCTCAAGAATCTGAAGCATCACCCGATGCTCAATATCTTCAGCGATGGTGACAGCACGATAGGGGGCGATACCTTCGCCCTCGTCCACCAATTCTTCAATACTGCGCAGATCGCTGGCGCTGGCGGCAGCAATGGCGGCAGTTGGCGGCACGCCTGTGAGCGCTGACAGACGGTTGTAAATACGAAGGACTTCTTCCTCATCACTGGGGAGTGACGCGGGAACAATCGTTACATTGTAGGCGGGTGAGTTGATGGCAAGCTCAACACCGGTGCGATCAATGATGGTGCCGCGTGCAGCGGCGACCGGAAGCTCACTCAGGCGGTTTTCGTTGGCGCGATCCTGATAAATATCTTGATCGAGGATTTGCAGTTGATACATGCGAAGCGAGAAGATGACGAATATGGCGAACACGATGCCTTGAAACAAGGTCAGCCGCCACCCTTGAAAGGGCAGTAATCGTCGCATGCTCGTTTTTCCTTACTACTCAGTTTACTCAGATATGAGACGGCGCGAACGTCGTCTGGGCGTAAACCCCCGCTTTACGCGGCGGATTAAAAGATAGGTGGGTATCACGAAAATGACATTGTAAACGGCAGCAGGCAGCAGCGTGTAGAAGAACTGCTCGAAAGGGCGAATGGCGTACCCCGAAAATGCAATGATGACCGACTGTGAGAGCCATTGCACGGCGACCGCGATCAGGGTGAAACCGAACAGAATCAGCAGGTTGACGCTGATCAACTGACTCTTGATCCGGTCGATTAGGAACGCGACGAAGATCATGCCGATCACCGATGTTCCGGTCGGGGCAGCCGATAGAAGATCGGCAAAGACGCCGCCAACAAACGCCCAAGTGATCGCTTCTTCAAGCGGGCTGACGATTGCCCACGAGACGACGAACAGCAGCACAAGATCGGGTTGCCCGCCAAACACGCGAATCTGCGGCACGAATGTGGATCCAAGGATCGCCGCGAAGCCTAAGATCGGGATTGAGAGCCAATGCCCCATATGCGCTTAGTTTCCGGTATCCGCTTCTTCAAATGCCGAAAGGTCAATCGGCTGGAAGTTGGTCATGATCAGCACAATTTCGAGCGTGTCGAAGTTGATCAAACTGCGGACTTGTGCTTCTTGGTAGAGTTCCGCCACGCGAACACTCGTCACTTGCCCGATCACGAGATCAGGCGGGAAGTTACCACCCAAGCCGCTTGTCAAGATGATATCGCCGGGGGTGAGGGTTTCGCCAAGCGGTACAAACGTCAGCAGCAGATTGCCCGACACCTGCCCATTGATTGATCCTTCAGCGCGGGAGGTTTGTAGACGCGCGCTCACATAGCTGGAAAGATCGGTGATCAGCAATACGCGCGCGGCATTCGCGCCGACTTCGATCACGCGCCCGACTAATCCCTGCGGCGTAATCACAGGCATCCCGATTGCGACGCCGTCGCGCGAACCGCGATTGAGCGTAATCGACCGGATCGCGCTCGTTTGGTCAACCGCGATCACGTCTGCCGTCAAGAATTCTTGTGCTTGCGCGGCGGTTACATAGTCAAGGAGTTCGGCAAGACGTGCATAATCGTTATTGATTTCGCGCAGTTCAACCACCTCGGCTTGAAGCCGTGCTAATGCCGCTTCGAGTCCGGCATTACGGCTTTGCAGCGATTGGATTTCGGCAAGGTCTACCAAACCATTGCTGAACCGAAGCGCGATCTGCTGAAACGCACCGCTGATCGCGTTGAGCGGCGTCGCAAGCACATTTTCGATTGGCGCGAGCAGACCGGCGCGGCTCGCCAAAATCAGCGCCCCCGCGAGGAATAAACTCACGAAGAAAAACACCGCGCGGTTCGACCG
>JAPKMU010000212.1 GCA_026645745.1 Anaerolineae bacterium
CGCACGTACATCCAATCCATCGCTGCTGAAACGCCAGAGGATGCTTTGATCGTGACCACCAGCACGCGCGCGGTGTTCACGATCTGGTATTATCACTTTGTTGAGGGCATTCGACCGGACTGGCGTATTGTGGATCGAAACCTGTGGCAGTTTTCTTGGTATCGTGCCAACCTGTCGCAAACCTACCCGGATTTACCACCTACCGACGATGAATCGCTTGATCGCTGGCTGAATCAGCCTGAACTCGCGCAGCACCCGATCATTCAGGAGACATTTTCGCTGCCATCCGGCGGAAGGCGGATGGAACAGCGCCTTGGCTGGTACTTCTACCTACCCGCAGAGGTTAGCCCGTGACGGTCCTCATCGAAGCCAGTGAGGCGTATCGCAACCGCAGCGGGATCGGACGCTTCAGCCGCGCGCTGATTCACGCCCTGATCGAACAGGGGTATCCTCTCCGGTTCAGCCCAGAAGACTGGAATGCACGCGTTCATGATCATAAGGTGAGGACACTCGCAAAACGCATCGAGCACTTTGGCGGGCATCTGTGGGTCACACAGGGATTGAGTGCAGCGACTCAGCAGCGCACACACGCCCGTGTCGTGCATTCGCTGAGTTTCTTTGCGCCGCTGCTGGTGCGGACAACGCCGATCACCATCACCCTGTTCGATCTCGCGTATTTTGATTTGCCGGACGACACTGATCCGTTTTGGGGGCGCTACGCCCGCCGGATGATGCCGGTTTTCGCCCGTCATGCCGCGCATATTTTTACAACGTCACATTGGACGCGTGAGCAAATCGCCGCGCGGTTTGCGATTCCGCTCGACCAGATCACCTGCATTTACGGCGGTGTCGATCCGGTATTTCATGTCATCGAGGATTCGGCTGCCCTTGCACGCGTCCGCGAAAAATACAACCTGCCTCATCGTTTCTTTCTTTACGTCGGCGCATGGCGGCGGAACAAAAACCTTCGCGTGCTGTTTGAAGCGTGCGCCGGACTGTCGCTCGTGGTCACCGGAGAACCGTTCACACCGGAAGAAACCGAACTACCCGAACTCGCGCGCCGTATGGGAGTGGATGCACACTTCATCGGGTATGCCGCCGATGAAGACTTGCCCGCTGTTTATACGCTTGCTCAAGCGGTTGTACTGCCGTCTTTGTACGAGGGCTTTGGAATGCCCGTTCTTGAGGCGATGGCGTGCGGCGCTCCCGTCGTGATCTCTGATATTCCCGTGCTGCGCGAAACCGCCGGAGACGCAGCGCTGTTCTTCCCGCCGCAGCAACCGGATCGACTGCGCGATCATCTGATCACCTTGTTCGACTCGCCCGAACAGCGACTCCTTTACCGTGAGCGCGGACTCGCCCGCGCTTCGCAGTTTACATGGAGTCGCAGCGCCGCCGCTGTCACCGCCGTGTGGGATACGCTCTAACATGAATATTCTTTACACCATCACTGCTTACCCGCCGTCGATAGGCGGGGCACAGCTTCATCTGCATGAATTGGTCAAGCGGATTCAGACTCGGCATTCAGTCGGGGTGATCTACCAATGGGAGTCGATGCGTACTGATTGGCTGCGCGGCACGACGATCAACGCACCGACCCCTGCACAATTCAGGGAAATCGAAGGCGTACCGACATACCAGTTTACGCTTACCCCGGCACAACGATCCGCGCTAGAGCGGTGGGTTATGACTTATTCGATTACACAGGGGACATCAATTCAGCGGATCAGCAGCGTGATGCAGGCTCAAATCGCGGCGGCGATGCCTTACGTGCTGGATGCACCACCCTCGCTCATCCACAACTCGCGCATTGGGCGCGAAGGCTTGACAGCGGCTTCGCTGGCGCTGGCGCACTCACGCGGGATTCCGTTCGTCTTGACGCCGAATCATCATCATCACTGGAAAACATGGCTGCACCGCCATTATCTCGACATCTACCGCCGTGCAGACATGCTGATCGCCATGACTCAAGTAGAACGCGACGAATTGATTCGTTTGGGTGTGGATCAAGAACGCATCACCGTATTGGGGATCAGCACCATTCTCGCAGAAACCGCTGATCCGAACCGGTTTCGCGCGCGGCATCAAATCCCACCGGATGCGCCGCTCGTGCTGTTCGTTGGGCAAAAATACCGCTACAAGCGTTATACCTTACTTGTTGAGGCGATGGCGGAAGTCTGGAAGACTCACCCGGAAGCGTATCTGGTGTTGATCGGACCCCGCACACGCGGTTCGCGGCGCTACTTCGCTAAGCGATCCGATCTGCGCCTGTTGGAGTTAGATCAAGTCGATCTGCAAACCAAAACCGACGCCATCGCCGCGTGTGATGTGCTGTGCGTCCCGTCCGCGCATGAGAGCTTTGGCGGCGTATATCTGGAGGCGTGGACGTTCGGCAAGCCGGTGATCGGCGGGGACGCGCCAGCCATTCGAGAGGTGATTCAAGATGGGGTAGACGGCTTTATCGTGGGTGACAGCGTGCCCACGCTCACCGAACGGCTGCGCGCCCTGCTGAACGATCCCGCCATGCGTGATGCGTTCGGTCAAGCAGGTCAACGCAAAGCCGCGCATTATCGCTGGGAATCGCTGGCGGCAGCACTCGCAGACGCGTATGCCCGGCTTACGTGAGTGTGCTCCAAAGCACTTCTTCAAACTGCACGATCCAGTTGGGCAGCGCCATCAAGGCGTGAATCCGTTTTTGTGCCGCACATCCGAGCGTATGCGCAAACGCGGGATTATTCATCAATCGCTGCATAGCCGCCGCTAATGCCGCCGCTGAATGCATATCGACCGTGAGTCCGGTTTGTTCATGCAAAATGATATCGGCTGTACCGCCGCGACCCGCCGCGACGACTGCTTTGCTAAATGCGCCTGCTTCGGCGCACGGTAAGCCGAATGGTTCAGCAAGGGCGGGGTACACCACGAATGCACACTGCGCATAATACGCGGCAAGTTCCGCATCGCTGATCCGTCCGGTAAACTGTATCATGCCGCCAAGCTGCATCTGTTCAACCTGCTGGCGGAGTGCGGACTCTTGGCTGCCGCTGCCGACAATCACGATTTGCCAGCCGTCGAGCGCGTCACCGAGCGCCGCCGCCGCCCGAACCAGCACGCCAACATTTTTGATCGGCTCAAGCCGCGTGGGACAGAGGATCACACGCTCGAAGGGTGAATCGTTCGACGCGACCGCCGGAACGGGCGACCAGACCACGCGCACGATCTCAGGGTGATACAGTCGTTTCACTTTTTCCGCGATATACGGGCTGATTGCCAAGACTGCCCGCATCCGACCGACGGCGCGCCTGTCAAGCGTGCGCTGAAGCGCCGCGCGCAGCCAATACGGAAACAACACATGCGGATCATGCCGGATCAAGCGCCACAGTCCCCTGATCCCGTGATAATCTTGCAGCGTGCGATACCGGTGCGCGCCGAACTGCGGCGCTTCGGCATACATCACACGCGGGTAGAGATTACGCTTCGGCTCAAAACACAGCCAAATCATCGGAATATCCAGCTTATGCCATGCAGCCCAGACATGCGCCGGAAAACTTCCCGCGATCACAAGATCGAAATCATGCAGCAGATCAGCGAGTAAGCGTCCATTGCGGCGTGTGCCCGCTAACCCTTCCATAAAACCGCGCCCGCCGATCCGGTGCAGCGTCCAGCCCTGCGGCGGCGGATACATCGCCTCATCATAATCCGCTGTAAACAAGGTGACAGCGTACTCTCGCGCCCCCAGTCCAGCGATCAAGTTGATTAAGTAGCGCTCCCCGCCGCCAAACTCGGTCATGGATGGGTAGATGATGGCAAGCCGCCGTTGATGCGCCGTTGGCATTCCGTTACACTTTCGCGGATAAACACACGCTGGAAGGTTTTATGCGTCGCAAAATCATTCGCTCACTCATCATTATCGCGGCGCTGATTATCGCTGTCAAAGCGCTCACCACCGGCATCGCCCTATTCAACCTGTATCGTGCTTCTCAAGATACCCTTGCAGCGTTAAGCGATCCTACGCAATCCGGCACGTTCGCGGACTCCGCACAGTGGCTCGGTGGATCGGTCA
The DNA here is from genome assembly GCA_026645745.1 of Anaerolineae bacterium. Lineage (GTDB taxonomy): Bacteria > Chloroflexota > Anaerolineae > Aggregatilineales > Phototrophicaceae > Flexifilum. The sequence continues at coordinate 4,061 of JAPKMU010000212.1, forward strand.
GTCAAGCAGCCGCCGAACTGCGCCCGTTTGTGCCGCTTGTGGGCGTATTCGGCAGCGAGGGCTGTGCGTCGGCGCAGTTCATCCAATTGGCGAATGCGCTTGCGCCCGTCGTCGAGGCGGTTTCTGGTGCAGCAGGGGAATTCTACGAAGGGCTGCCGTCGGGCAGCTTGCCCGTCACCGATGTGCGCGCCGCGCTTGCGCGCGATTGGAGCGCGAGTCGCGCGCAGCTCACGGCGCTGTCGGAAGTTTCGTGCGGTGGAGAGGGACGACTCAGTCTGTTGTGGGAGGATGCACGATCCAGCCTGTTTGCGGTCAACTTTGCGCTTTCGCTCCCGTGGGAAAACGTGCTGGCGGATGGCGCGCACTGGCTGATCCTGCTTAATAACAGTGACGAAATCCGCGCGACCGGGGGGTTTACAACAGCGGTGCTCGATCTGCGCATTCAAGACGGTCATGTGACATTTGATCTGCTTAACAGCTATGATGTCGATGATCCTGAGCGGCTGTACTATCATCCGTACCCACCCCGCCCGATGCAGCAGTTTATGGCGATCCACCGCTGGATGTTCCGGGATGCGAACTGGTCACCGGATTACCCGACGAGCGCGCGCTTTGCTTCTCAGCTTTTTACGCTGAATCACCCGGGCGAAACGCTTGACGGAATCATCACGGTCAACATGAGCGGATTGCTCACGCTTCTGGAATATATGCCGCCGCTTCAGCGGGACGGGGCAGCGCTGCCGCCTGAAACCATCCTCAACGAGCTGCGCGCGGCGTGGAACGAAGCCGCACCCGCGCAAAATTCGGATGCCAGTGATCGCAAAGATTTCATCCTCGATTTTGCAATGTCAACCGTTTCCAACATGCGGAACCAGTACGGGATCACTGACTGGCTAAAGATCGGCGCTGCGCTGCGCGCCATGCTCGAACGACGCGACATCCTGATCTATGCCGCCGATCCCAACCTGCAAGCCGCTGTTCAAGCATGGGGATGGACGGGAGAGATGCGGGAAGCCCCCGCAGACTATCTGATGATTGTCGAAACGAATCTAGGCTATAACAAGGCGACCAGCCGCATCGCCCGTACCGCTGAATATGCGATTACGCTTGGCGATGCACCGACCGCGCGCTTAACGCTGACCTTCACCAATGAGAATGTCGATTCGGTCGGGTGTGATGTCGTGCATCTCAACTGGGTGCGCGACCCCGAAGCGGATGACCCGATCCCATCCTACTTCGACCGTATGACCGCCTGTTACTGGAATTACGCGCGCGTTTTCTTTCCGGCGGGTTCGGTTGTGTCCGCGTTTGATGCAGCCGATATTCCCGAAAATTCGTTCGTGTACAGCCCTGCACCCCATATTGCCCAGATCGACGCATGGGAGGAAGGGGGGTACAGCGGAGTCGGTGCGATGCTGGTGATTCCTCCCGGCGAGACGCGCACGTTCAGCGTGGATTATGCGCTGCCCCCCACCGTGATCACCCGCCTGCCGGATGGCAGCACGCAGTATCGCCTCTTGATCCAGCACCAGCCGGGGCTTTTGAATGAGCGCGTGCGTGTGCTCGTTATGCTGCCCCCGAATGCGCAAGTGATTGCGTCAAGTGCAGCATACACCGTGACTGAAAGCGGAGAAATCGCGGTTGAAGCGCTGCTGACGCGTGATTGGGAACTTACCTTAGGCTACACAGGAGACTGACTCGTGAGCACAATCATCGACGTACAAAACGTCTCCAAATATTACCCGCTCAAGCGCTATCGCAGAAGTCTGCGGCACGAGGCGCTGTCGATGCTGCGCGGCACATCCGGTGAGCGCGTGCAGGAAGAAGGTATTTGGGCGCTGCGCGATGTGAGCTTTCGTGTTGAGCGGGGCGAACGTGTTGGAATCATCGGGCAAAACGGATCGGGTAAAACGACACTTCTGCGCGTCTTATCGCAGATCACCGAACCTAGTATGGGCAGTGTTCAAGTCAAGGGACGCTCAGCATCCCTGATCGGCGTGAGCGCGGGGTTTGATTTCGAGCGTACCGGACGCGAAAATATCTTTCTCAATGCGGCGATGTTCGGCGTGATGCCGAAAGCCGCTCAACGTCTTATGGATGAGATAATTGAATTTTCCGAACTCAGCCGCTTTATTGACACGCCAATCAAGCTGTATTCAAGCGGAATGGTGGCGCGGTTGGGGTTTAGCATTGCCGTGCATGTGCTCCCCGATATCATCTTCATCGATGAAGTGCTTTCCGTCGGGGACACCGCGTTTCAAGAAAAGTCACGTGCAAAACTGCGAACGCTTCAGGACGAGCAGCGCACCTTCTTAATCGTCTCGCATGGCATCGACAGCATCGCTACGATGTGTGAACGTGCGCTTTGGCTGCACGAAGGCTGCTTGATGAAAGATGCGCCTGTTTCAGAAGTCGTGAGCGCGTATCGTAAACACGCGAAACGGTTGGAGTGAACTTCAAACATAATCCACAATCAGCCGTTCGCGCTGTTTGAAGTACCGGTAGCCGAGAAACATCAAACTCACACCGGCAACAAGCGGATAAAACAAGCTGACGATATCCGGCATCGTGTTGTAGAGTAGAATCGCGCGGTACGCGTCAATGAGCGGTACAAGTGGATTAATCAACGCGAGGAATTGGTAATGCTGCGGGATGTCGCTCACGCTGTAAAGAATGGGCGTCAAATAAAACATGATCTGCAAACCAACGCCAACAAGCTGCGGCACATCCCGAATGATCACGCTTAACGTACTGATGAAGAACATGAGTCCCAACGTCAGCATGAACTGAATCAGCAGCACAAGTGGCAACATCACGTAATACGGTGATGGAAACAGTCCGTACAGCAGATTGACAACCACGAGCGTCGCGAACGTGAACGAGGTATCGACGATGACCTCGAACAGCTTGACAATCACGAGGATTTCACGCGGGAAGTAGACCTGATTCATCAAGCCGAGCTTATTCAGGATACTGGTGGTACCGGTGGAGATTGACTGGCTAAACGCCGTCCAGAAGGTCAAACCCGTGAAGAAGTAGGCAAAAAACGGTAGGTCATCGCGCGGGCTGGCGCGCAGAAACTCGGAAAAAACAACGGCAAATACGGCTGCGGTTGACAGGGGCAGCAGGATAATCCACAAAATCCCTAACAGCGTTTGACTGTAACGACTGCGCACTGTGTAGCGCGTCCAGATCACGATCAGTGCGCGCCGCTCCCACAAAAGCTGTAAATCGCTGAGCAAATTCGCATTAGGACGGTATGGACGCAGCGTCATCATGCCCAACACGATCGCCGCGATAACCCAGTACGCAAGTTGAAGCAGCGATAGATCCGGCAGAAGGACTGCTGTGCCGACAAATGTGAGCAGAAGTACCCCGAAGTACACAACACGGTGAGAAGCAGCGGCGCGCAATCGGGCGATTACGAGCGCGCCGATGATGCTTGTCACCAAGATGATGCCTACCCATATCATCGGTAACGGCGCGTAGTTTTCACCAAGCGATGCCCCGGCGAAAATCCGCAGACGAAGCTGTGCCGAAACAAGCGCCGCTCCGAGTTGAAGAAAGACCAGAACCAAGGCAAGCCGCGCCATTCGAAAACTAAAGCACATGATCAGGTGATGTCCATTTTCGTTCAGTTAGCAGCAGTTGGAGAATTGCTTACCCGCGTGCAAACGCTGAGACGAGCAGCTATCCGGCTGCCAATCTGATCAGGATGATAGTGTGATGTCATGAAGGTACGTCCGGCAATACCGCGTGCCCGCGCTGTATCTGGATGTTCATGAACGAACCGCATCAATTCAGCCGCATGATCAAGGTCTGGCTCAGCCCAGTGCAATCCCGGTTCATATAGATGGCGCAATAAAGGCTGATAGCGGTGATCGTCTTCGGTAATGTCACGTATTGTACAGCGAACCGGAAATGCAGTGCTTTCGGTGACAAAATCGACATTTCCAGAATACGCGGTTGCGATCACCGGTTTTCCCAAACTTAACGCTTCGGCAATCCCCAACCCGAAACCTTCCGCACGATGAAGGGATACATAGATATCACAAACAGCGGTTAAATCATAGGTTGTCTGCCGATCCAAATGCTCGACTATAAGCCGACCCCCGATCCGCTCTACTGCTTCCGCCAATGGTTGAGCTAACGATGCCGCATCCGGCAAATTCAGATGATGCGCTTTGATAATGAGCAGTGCTTCGCTGCTGTTCTGACCGAAAGCACGCTCGAACGCATCGATCACCCCAAAAGGGTTCTTACGTGCTGCCGTCGATGCGGCGCTAAACGTGAATAGAAAAAGCGTTGTATCATTCGGTAAGCCAAAAACCTGTCGAGATGCCGTTTTACTGGGTTCGATTTTCATGGGAAAAGGCATCCGAACTACGGGAACCGGCGAGACCAGCGCAAGCGCATCTTGGGTGAAACGGCTTGCGACCCAGACTTCATCCACATAATCGAAGGCTCGGTGCCACTTTGAGGGAAATTCATCCAGTTCCCACGCCCACAAGCCGATCCTGTAGCGCTCTCGATAAGCTTCGGGGGGTAGGTCTAAGAGCGCATCTGCAATCTGTCCGAAGTTCTGATCGATGATGCTGACAGCATATGGTGCACCAGTCGATAAACCTTCCGGCAGCGGTTGACTACGACTGGCGAAACGGTAAGCGACTTCGGTATACGCAACGGGAATCCCCGCTGTGCGAATAGCAGCAATCATCAGACGACTATGTTCGCTGATGCCAAGGTCTGCACGCAAATCAGCCACATAGTTAACACCGGAAGCACCCATCAGGCGTTCCCCGTTACTTCGGGTTGCCAGCAGAGAATGTCCCGGGGCAGATGCTGGATCAAACCCCGATAATCCAAGCTGTGCGGCAAGCTGTGTGCGCCGCTGCTGACCAATTGAGCGGCGCAGCATACGCAGCACGCCCCAATCGTATAGGAATGGACGTACACGACGGTAGATTTGATGGGCAACTGGAACCTTAGCCATGGGTGTCCCGGTCATTCAACCGTTGAAAGATCGTCACCGTCAGGTTAGCTAACTCAAAGGGGGTGCTTCGCACAAACATTGGCTGATCTCCAGCAGATTCCCCAATTAGGACAATATAGCCGCCTGCAACCAAGATGCGCCGTGCGTTGTCAAACAGCAGATCAACCGGGAAATCACCGTCACGCTGGATGTGATACCAAAGCGTGCTATTTTCTGCTGTATTAACCCGCGAGCCGAAATGGTTGCTCAGTGCGGCGGCAGATGCCTCAGCTCCCGTGCCAACACACTGAAAGTAACAGTGCTTCTGGGCCGCAA
>JAPKMU010000213.1 GCA_026645745.1 Anaerolineae bacterium
CTTACCCCCCGGCGAAAACCATGTGATTAAGACCACCCACATCGGCGTACTGGCGATGACAACCGCCGCCAACCCTGACGGCAGCCCTTGAGACTGCGACCACACCAACAGACTGTTATTCACCAGAAATAACGGTATCGTGGCGATTACCGCCGACCGCCAGTTTGATCGCGTCGGCATCGGCGCGCCGCGCAGCCGCCCCCATGCGAACAGCAAAAGTCCCGCGACCAAAAATCGGAAACCCGCCATGAAAAACGGAGGGATCGTCTGCACCGCGAAGCGAATCCCGATATAGCTCGACCCCCAAATCAAGTACACAAGCGCGAAGGCAAGCACGATCAACCATGTGGCGGGGCGCGGTGGCGTGGTTTGCATACGTTGGCGAGTCCTCTACTGGAAAAACGAAAAGCATGGCGCGGATGCCATGCCTTCTGTCATTCTACGGAGCAGCATGAATGAGCGGTAAGACCATTGATGACCAAACGTTATCCCTCATAGACGAGCGTTTCCGGTTGGAATGCCGCCCACGCGAACCACAAATGCGGCGCAGCAAACATCAGTCGAAGCTGACTGCCCGCTAACTCACCTTCAACGGCGGCACCAAAAACATTCCACAGGCTGGCAGTTTGATCGTCGCGGATCGCGCCTGATGCATCGACGCTGAACGTCAGCGTTTGATCACCGAGCACACGGCTGTACATTGCTGCCATCCCTAAGTCGCGGGACTCGTCAATTTGCGCAGCATCCAAGGCGCTGACCATTCCCGACTGCCAGAAGACAACAAGATCGCGCCCATCAACCGTGTCGTTGATGATGCCGCGCGCTGCCACCGTCGTGAACGGGTACGCGATTGGCGTATCACCGATCACGCCAGCGAGTACATACGCGGTCGCAGGCATACGCGAGTCGATTTCTCCCGCGAACAAGAACGGATCAAGGGTGGCATCATAACCCGTGTACGGGTTGCGCCCATAAGCGCGTGCTGCGCCCGTCTCGCGCGATAAGACTTGCCCATCGGGGAATGCTTCGCTGAACGCGGCGAAAGAAACAAGCTGTGACGGGATCACATCGAGCAGCGTGCCCGTGTACGCGCCGACAATCGCCTCTCCGGTGAACTGCTGCCACCAACTTTGCGTTGCCGAGTCCCACATGATCAAATCGCTGTTGCGCAGGTTGCCGCTTACGCCAAAGCGGAGCGTTTCGCCGTTCACCGAACGATTGAACACGATTGCCGAATTACAAAGCGGGCAGTAGGTGACGATGAGCGGGATTTCTGCGATTGTGTCATTCACAATCTCGTGCCAGATCAGAATTGCCAGCGGATACGCGCGTGCTTCACCCTCGATCACGACCGAGATCACGGGGGACTGTGGTTGAAGCCATTCGCTTGCCAGGGTGACCGGCTCAAACATGGGATCGTCAATCGGCGGGATACCGTCCGGCGCGACTCCGCCAGAGCGAATCTCATTGTAAGGGACGCTGTGCAAACAGAAATCGGTTAAGTCCCAATATTCCCTCGAAAACTGGAGCGAACCACCCGCGAATGGATCTGCGCACTCACTTTGCGCATGCACATCGGGCTGATAGATCATAAGCGCGGCGGTCAGCACGGCGAATGCAAAGCGAATCATGTCGTCTCCTTGAGAAACACATTGCAGCCCCTTACATTCTGGTCGAGACACCCATAGATCGCGTGAGAGAAAGGTGATAATTGCCTCATACTGACACGGTGCAGTCTGTGACATTGCTCATACCGTGCGGCGTATCTCCGCGTTAGAATTCCGGTGGTTTTGAACATTAAAAGAGTGCTTAAAATGGTCGATACTTCTTTTCAAGTAGATGCCCTTCCTCCCGCCGAAATCGCACAGCGCGCCGCCGCAATGGGGGTGCGCAAAGCCAATATGAGCGTGATCACGACCCTGATTCAAGCCGTGATTGCAGGCGGATTCATTTCGATTGGCGCACTGTTCGCCACCATTGCTGTATCCAGCGGTTCAGCCAGCCCACTCCCTTACGGCGTCGGGCGGCTTTTGTTCGGGTTGGTGTTCTGCCTCGGTCTGATCTTGACCGTGCTTGCCGGGGCGGAGTTGTTCACCGGCAACATCTTGATCGTGATCGCGTGGGCAAGCCGCAAAGTCAGCTTACGCGCACTGATCCGCAACTGGACGCTGGTCTACATCGGCAACTTGATCGGGTCGCTGGTGACAGCGGCGCTGGTGATCATGGGGGAGCAGTACACATTTGGCGGCGGCGCGGTCGGGCAAACCGCCTTGAACATTGCCGCCAACAAAGTCCAATTGGGCTTCGTGCAAGCGCTGGCGTTAGGGATTTTGTGCAACGCGCTCGTGTGTATCGCCGTGTGGCTGACGCTCGGCGCTCACACCACCACCGACAAAATCCTTGCGATCCTGTTCCCGATCACGGCGTTCGTCGCTGCCGGTTTTGAACACAGCGTCGCCAACATGTATTTCATCCCGGTTGGGCTGATGATCAAGACATTCAATCCGGCATTCGCCGCCAGCACCGGAATCAACCTTGATCCGCTTACTCTCAGCGGTTTCATTCAGAACATGATTCCGGTCACGATTGGCAATATTATCGGCGGCATGCTCATGGTCGGCGCGGTGTACTGGTTCTTGTATCTGCGCGAACACTAGAACCTACGCAAGTTTTGGGCGACAATAGGGTGAACCTCTTGAGAGTGAGTCATCCATCCATGCTGATTGTCGAAAACTTGCATTATCAATACGGGGCACACAAGGTGCTCGACGATATCTCGATGCGCCTTGAAGCGGGACAGCTCGGAATGCTGATCGGGCAGAACGGAGCGGGCAAATCGACCCTGCTCCGCTGCGCCGCCGGATGGTCAATCCCCGAAAAAGGAAATGTCATCATCAACGGTGTTGACATCAAAGTACACGAGCGGAAATTCCGCAGTCAAGTCGTGCTCGTGCCGGATACGCCCGACTTTTACGATGAACTGACCGCGTGGGAACACTTGCAGTTTATCGCTCAGCTTCACCGCATCCCGGACTGGCCCCCGCTCGCCGAAGAACTCCTCACCGAATTTCAATTGATCGACCAGTGGGACACATTCCCATTTACGTTTTCGCGCGGGATGCGTTATAAGCTCGCGCTGTGTTTGGCGTTGATGATCCGCCCGCCGCTCATCTTGCTTGATGAACCATTCGGTCCGCTTGACGCGATCTCCAGCCAAATCTTATGGCGCAAACTGGAATCGTATGCGGCGGACGGAAACACGGTGCTGTTTAGCAGTCATATCGTCCCGAATGATCGACTGCCGGGAATTATCTTGCATCTGCGGCAGGGGCACGTCGAGCGCATCACGCCGGGAGAAACGCTCAACCTTGCCGAACTCCTAAATGACGGAGAGGAAGACGATGAGTCGTGATCTCCTCCTGCTCATCCGTCTCGAAGTCAAACGGATCAGGCGCTCGTCGCGCTACTGGCTGCGCCTGATCGGTTTCGATCCGCTCAACCAATCGCGCGCGGTTCAGGTGTACGTCGTCCTCTTTTGGATGTTTTGGGTCTACACGATGTGGTCGTATGTGCTCGGTCAGGTGCTGCAAGTGAGCGGCAACCTGCACCGCGCCGATACCGCCCAAGTCCTACCTTTCATCCCGTTCATCGTGTTTGCCGTTCAGGTCGTGTATCTGGTTCAAGTGCTGCGCGAACCGCCGCTGAAACTTGCGTCGGGCGATTTGCATTATGCGGCGACTGCGCCGCTGTCACGCGGGATGATCGCGATTGTCAATTTCGTCGTGAAGTTGTTTATCCCCGCGTTGGCGCTCTCGCTGATCGGGGCATTGGCGGCGATGTTCTTCACATGGAATGCCGATTACTTCGCCGCCGGATTGATCGGCGTACAGGCATTCGTGGTGACATTCCTGCTTGTCTATGCCAGCGCCGCGCCCATCACGGCGGTTGGCGTGCTGAAGCAGAATTTTGCTGCGCTGCGCCCGCGTCTGATGTTCTGGTGGGTTGTGCCGATCTTCCTCGCTGCGCCAGCGCTGATTCCGCAAATCGTACTCCTGCCCGGTCAAGCGTGGGTCAATCTGTTGAGCAGTTCAGAGGATGGTCAAGCATTCGGATCGTTGATCGCGGTCTTGATCGTCAGCCTAGTCGTCGGCTTTAGCGCGTTGATCGCCGCCGGAAATCGCTTGCGCATGACGAAAGTGATCGCCGACAGCCAGCTTTATGCCAGAATTCATAAACTTGGTGCGTTAGGGCGTGTGATCGCGGCGGATGTCATCCTGCGCATTCGCCGCCAATCGATCCTGATGCGCCGCCGCGTGATCTACCAGCGAATGCCGAACGGGTTGAATGGAACGGCGGCACTCGTCGGGCAAAGCCTCGTCACGCTGATCCGCTTCTCACCTGCCGCTGTGTTTCGCCTATTTTTCAGCGGCACAGCGTTCGTCTCGACTCTGCTGTTTTCGGTGCTGCTCGGCGGCGGAATTTCACTGCCGTCGCTGCTGATCTTATACGTGCTGCTGCTGACGCTGCGCCCGCGTGAGATCGTGCAGGGTTTCCGCGCACAAATCGATCAGTCGTATATGCGCCAATTTATCCCAGAGACGAATCTGCGCTTGCTGGTCGCATCGGCGGCTGTCCCGTTTGCGATCGTCGGGGCGGGCATGCTGATCGTGGTTATGCTGCAATCGTGGGTGAATCCGCTTTTCGGGGCGGTATTGGCGATCATGGTGCTGATCATTCTCTCGCTGTGTTTGGCGCTGGAGATCGTGAATCTCAAAAAGCTCCAGCTTCCCAGAATCGCGTATGAGTACAGCGTGTTGGCATCGACGATTGTGATCGTCCTCGTCGGTGCGATCAGCGGAAGCGCGTTAGGTCTGCTTTCGGCGGCGGGCATCGTGATCGCCATCCTGATGATGCTTCTCAACGAAAGTGAAGCGATCTAAATCAGGTGCGATAAGCAGAGTTCTGCCCCCTCTCTATCGCAAACGATGGAGAGGGATGTTTTGCACCTTCCCCCGACTTTGCCATTTCTACCATTTCGCGTATTATGGATATTGAGTCATTTGTTGATCTCGTCAACTGACATACTTTAGGAGCTGCACCATGAGGAAAATCCTTGTTTTAGCTTTTGTGCTCGTGGGTGTCCTAACCTTCGGCATGACCAGTGTTTTCGCCGGAAGTGCCAGCATCAACGGCACGATTGACACCAGCAATCCCACCATGGCTGTGGTGTTCATTACAACGCCAAATTGTACCGGGCAGGGTGTTACTCCGGTTCTCTACGAAGCAATCCCTTTCACCGTTGATGCGGACGGAGCTTACACCATCGATGTCACCAGCGATGGCGGCTATGCGTCAATGTATATTTACGAAAACAGTTTTGACCCCGCCAACGGAATGCTCAACTGCATTGCTGGTGATAACTCCGGCAACCCTGTGAGCGTTACTGAATCACTCACCGCTGGCACGTCGTATTTCCTTGTCGTGTTCGACGATACGTTTGCGCAGGTGGGCGGGAATTACAGCGCGTCCTTCTCAGGTCCCGGGAATATCAGCATCGGTTCAGAAGGGGCATGCACCAATCCGCTGCCCGCTGGTTCCGTCGTCTACGAACTTCCGGCAGGCGCACCTGCTTTCTTCGCACCGAATTTGGAATCGCAGACCGGGTTTGCAATTCCGGCAGGGACGTGGTGGATCACCCAGTTCAGCGGCGATTTCGCTCAGGTGTGGATTGCCTGCCAAGCGAACCTCGTCTGGGTTCCCACGAACGCCGTTTTGCGTTAGGTCACTATTCCGGCAATAGATCCGCGTTTGCTTTGCCTCCTCTCTATCGCAAGCGATAGAGAGGAAGGCACTACGACTTCGTTTTCTTCTTGCGTGATTTGTCGGCGGCTTTCTTCAGATTTTCTTCCACGCGGTACTTCACGATTCGCGTGATCAACTCCATCGGCAGCGGCTGATCGATTGGGAACTGTACGCTGCCTTTGGCATTCGCATAGACCGCGAGTTCGTCTTTGAACGCGTCGATTCCGGTCGGTGTGGGATAAACCCCAATATGCGACTTAAACGCCGCAAAATGAATCAGATTGCCGTGTAGGTAAAACGTCGGCATCTGATAGCTGATCTTTTCGGTCGCGTCCGGCGCAGCCGCTTGGATCGCCGCGCGCAGTCCTTGAAGGATCACCTGTGTTTTTTCGGGAAAAGCAGCGATGTACTCATCAATCGACGTGAAACCGGGTTTTTTATCATCCATAGCGCACCCCTTCTGCTGTTTTCTAGTATTCTATGCGCTTTATGCTCACGGGCATGACGGCGCATCGACGCGGGCAAGTTCAAAATCCGCTGCCGCCGCTTGACACTCACCGACCGCGCGATATGCCTCCCCGCGTCCGATCAGCATATCCGTGTTGAGCGGCTCATAAACAAGCGTCCGCGTCCAAATCGTGATCGCCGTTTGATAATCGCCTACGGCGGACAAGCGCCGCGCGTCCTCATGTTCATAAAACAGGCGAAACCGCAGAAACGCCGGATCATCCCAATCCCACACACGTTCTAGGGCTTGATTCACGTCTACCGGGTAGTTGTTCCACTTCCACCCTTCCCAATACGCCGCGCCGATCCCGTTAATCGCCACGCCGATTCCCGCGCTGATCACGAACGCCAGCGAGACAAGCGTTTGCACCGGGGCGCGCATTCGTTTGAGTGCGGCATAAAAATACACCAGCCAGTAGAAGAAAAACGGCAGCAGGTCTGCCATAAAGCGGTTGCCGTAGGAGTGTCCGCTGTGCCATGCCTGCCACACGCTGTAAACCGCCGTCGTGCCGAGCATAGCGATCAGAATCGCCGCATCCAAGTGTGTGAACTGCTTCCGGCGCAGTTTGTGGATCACGCCGACGATGAAGAAGGCGAGAAACGGCGAATACACGAATAAGCCGCGATTGGGGCTGATGAACTGCGCGAATGCCGCTTGCACCGGTTGATCGGTGAACGCGAACTGCGAATAATACGGGCTGGTCAGCCGCCCGAACTCGACCCAGTTGAGCGCGAACACGGGCAGCGCGGCGATCACGCCGAACACCATGAAGCGCACGAAATAAGCGCGGTATTCGAGCCATACATATACCGCGATCACCGCGCCGATCAGGATCAAATTGGGGCGTGTGAAGTAGAGATACACGAACAGCGGCGCAAGCCACGCGACGCGCGCGGGCTTTTCCGGGGCGCGCAGCAGGATCAGCAAGATCACGCTGAGGACGAGCATCGCTGGGCTGTGAGTCCAAAAACTGCGGCTGAACACCGACCAAACCGCCGTGCCGAAGGCGATCATCAACACGAGCAAAAGTGCTGTTGTGCGCGCCAGCTTGAGCACCCGCGCTGCGCGAAAGAAAATCACAAGCGCCGACGCGAGAAAAATCGACGAAATCAGCCGCTCCAACTCCAACGCCGGAGCGCTGATCAAGTGTGCTTCTAAGTCAATCGACTGCACGCGATAAAACAGATCAGCGGCGGCGACAAAGGGCAGCGCCGCCAGCGATGATCCAAACGTTTGACCGGAATAGAGGTGTCCGTTCGCTTCAAAGATGCGGTAATCCCCCGGTTCGATGCGCGCCGCGTACTCGTCAAGCCGCATGTCGCCGTCGCGGAGGATGCTCAGCGCCAGCGGGAGCGCATACGCCGAGTCATACGAAATGCGCACGGGTGACAGCACATATACCGCGACCGTGATCACGAAGATGAGTAAAGATGGAAGCAAGTCGGGGGAGCGGCGCACGGTGTAATCCTTAAGGCGGGCGAACGGTCACGATTATAGCCGTTCACCCGCCGCGCGCTCTAAAAGAACCCGCGCCGGGTCATGCGCTGTTCTTTGAACGGATCGCCTTCGTTGTGATAGCCCGCGTTTTCCCAGAAGCCGGGTTTATCCGTCGCGCTGAACTCCAGCCCGCGCAGCCACTTCGCGCTTTTCCAGAAGTACCGCTTCGGGACGAGCGTGCGCACCGGAAAACCGTGTTCTTGATCGAGAAACTGCCCGTCGAACTTATACGCCAGCATCACGTCGTCGTCCATCATGATCTCAAGCGGCGTATTCGTTGTGTAACCATATTCGCAGTGCGCGATCACAAACTTCGCTTCGGGCTTCACTCCGAACAGCTTCATAAAGTCGCGGAAGCGCACGCCTTCCCATTCGGTGTCGAATTTGCTCCAGCGTGTGACGCAGTGAATATCAGTGGTGATCTTGACCGTCGGCAGTTTTTGGAATTCTGCCCACGTCCAGCGCATTTCTTGATCGACCAAGCCGAACACGCGCAAATCCCATGTCGCCTCGCTGAATCCGGGTGTCGGACCGTAGTGAAGAACAGGAAAGTCGAGCGTCGCGGACTGTCCCGGCGGCAGTCGTCCCTCCGCCTTCATCTTCTGTTCGAGCTGGCGGCGCTTGAGTAAATCATTCATCGGGGAATACATCCTTAACTGTCTAGTGGATGTCCCCGATTATAACGATTTGTGATGAGCGATACGTAAGGAATAATTCAGCATTCGGAGCAGTGATGATCATCAACGTACATCGTCATCGCGTGCCCATCGCTGTGATGGGTGACGATGCGTGCCCCGTAAAGCTGCGCGAGGGTATCGCTGCAAAATACGTCGCTTGGTATGCCGTAGGCGATCAAGCGGCGGCGCACCGCCATCACTTGATCAAAATGACGATACGCCAGATCAAGATCATGCGTGCTGAGAAGGATCGTCATCCCGTCCGCGTTCAGCCGATCCAGCACTGCCATTAAATCGCCTTGCGCGCTCACATCCACGCCGCTGAATGGTTCATCGAGGATCAGCAGTCGGGCTTCTTGTGCCAACGCCCGCGCGATGAACACTCGCCGCCGCTGACCGCCGCTTAAATCCCCAATTGGCACATCGGCGAGCACATGCAGCCCGACCTGTTCGAGTGCATGATCCACCGTGCGGTGGTGCGCCCTTGACGGCAGCCGCAGCCACCCAATCTGGCGCGTGCAGCCCATCAGCACGACATCGCGCACCGTGACGGGAAAATCCCACTTTACGTCGTCCGACTGCGGCACATAACCAATTTTCAGCGGGTCTTCGCTCACGGTGATCGTGCCGCTGCTCGGCGTGAGCATCCGCATCACGGCTTTGATGAACGTCGATTTCCCCGCGCCGTTTGGACCGATCAGCGCGATCCGCTCCCCGGCGTTCAGCGTGACGCTTACGTCCTCAAGCGCGATTTCACGACCGCCGCCGTAATGAACGCTCAAATGATCCGCCTGAATGATCGGCGTGCTTGTGATAATCATGTCGCAATTCCTGACTGCTTGTTGATGT
>JAPKMU010000214.1 GCA_026645745.1 Anaerolineae bacterium
AACAAGCGCGATCCAAGCGTATAGGCGGCAAGAATGCTGCCCAGATGAATGAAGAAAATCGATGCCCGCGCCGCGTGATCGTCGATGCGCCCGACGGCAAGCTGACCGAACAAATATTGCAGTTGGATGTACTGCGGATAGTAGCCAATCGACTCAGGAATCAATCCATTGTGAAAATAGAGGCGTGCTTGATACCCGTACACCCACAGCGCATCGTAAGCAGTGAATGACCAGTAGGCGATCACGATCCAGCGGACGATAAGCGCGGCAATAATCAAGCCGATCAGCAGTCGCTCGTCAAAGGTGAGCGGCGGCAGAGGCGCTTCCGCGGCACTTGACGCGCGGCGCGCCTTACGCCATGCCAGCGCCGCCCCGATCCCCGCCGCGACCACTGTCCCAATCAGAATCAGATCGAACCGCAAGAGCGGCTGATCAAACGTGCCGAGGATGAACATCCATGTGGTGAGCATTGCCGAGCCAAGCGCAAACGCCAGCGCGAGGACTTCAACACGCTTTTTCCAATCGGTACGGGGAAGTACGACAAGCGCCCAAGGGACGCCAACGCCGACAAAAACCCACAAAAACGCCGGTGTTCCGGCGAGTGTATCACTAATCCAATAGGGCATGACGTTTTATTCCCATGATTACTGCGGGCGCAGCGCGATAATACGCCCATCGGTGATGCTGATATACACCCAACCTTCAGGTGAAACGGAGACGTCAAGTGGGCGCTGCGGGAAAAATCCACTCCCGCGTATGCTCATTTCTTCGTCGGTGAAGTCACTCTCCGGTGAACCGGGTTCAGGCTGCGTCGGCATCATGGATTCAACCACGCCGTTGAGCGGATCAACACTCATCACTTGATACCCGACGATATGAACGGGATGTGAGTTACCGCTCAAGACGACCAACAGGCGATCCTGAATCAATGTGAGCGGATCATGCCCGTAATAAGCTAATCCCATTGGCTGCGACTCCGGCGCAAAGGCGGTTTCTTGCCCATCTTGCGCGATCAGCAGCCCGCGCGCAGCGTCGATCACAAAAAGGCGATCCTCGACGAATGTCAGATCAGAGGGCTGAAGCAGATCACGCATGACGATCTGGCGGTCGGAGCCGTCAAGTGCGTAACTCCATACCGCGCCGCGTTCAGGATCAGGCGAATTACAGAACTGGCACGACGCGCCAATCCCGACATAGATACGCCCATCGTGAACAGCGATTCCGCCTACCCCAAACGTGCCGCCGGTGGGCAGATCATCAATAAGCGTGGTGAGTTCGCCATCCTGCCAGCGGTCAAGACGTTCGCCGCCCGCAACATAAAGCGCGCCGTCCGCAAAAGCAAGCGAATTCGGAAACGTCAAACCGCTGACGAGTGTTTGCGGCGTATCCGGTAGTTGATCGCCGTCGGTATCAGAGAAAGCGACAATCTCACCCGCATCTGGGCGGGTGGCGTAGAGTGTGCCATCCTCACCTACCGTCAGCGCGGTAAACGCCAGCGCCCCAAACGATGGATCGTTGATCACTTCTTCTAGGCACGCAAAATTGACGCGAATCCAAGGCTGTTCCAGCATATGCGGGCGTTCACTGCACGATGACGAAAGCGGATCGGCTGACTGCGCCGCCGCCATGATAATGACAAAAATCCAACTCATGCGCACGTTTGCTGCTCCTCTACCCGCGTCCAAAGCCGTGCTATTATTGTGGACACGCGACGGCACATCAAGGATTCATCATGCTTCCAAGCATTTTGGTCGGCACGGATTGGCTGGCGGAACATCTTGACACGCCTCATTTGCGGATTGTGGATATTCGTGGGCATGTGATCCCCGCCAGCGAACCCCTGCCGCATTATTTTAATCATCATGCCGACTATCTCGTTTCCCATATCCCCGGCGCGGTGTTCGTTGACTGGGTACACGCCATCACCGACCCCGCCGATCCTCGTCATGCAAAGATCGCACCGCCGGAGCGTTTCGCCGCCGCGATGCGCGCCGCTGGAATTGATGATCAGACACATGTGATCGCCTACGACGACGCGAAAGGCATGTTCGCAGCACGCCTGTGGTGGGCGCTGAATTACTACGGTCATACGCAGGTCGCGGTGCTCAACGGCGGCTGGGAAAAGTGGACAGCAGAGCAGCGCCCTGTGAGTGTGGAAGTTCCCACTGTGAGCGCGGGTGATTTTACAGTGAGACGCAGCGCGGAGATTTTCCGCAGTGCTGACCTAATCGCGTCACGATTGGGCACGAACCAGCAGTTGATCGATGTACGCTCACTCGATGAATACGAAGGGCGTTCGTCGCGCGCGCCGCGAAAAGGACATATCCCGACGGCGGTCAATCTCCCGCGCACGGATTTAACACAAGACGATGCGACTATGCCACCGCCAAACGTCCTACGCGAACGCTTTAAGGCGGCGGGGGTTGATGAAACATCGACCGATGTGGTGTTCTACTGCAACGGCGGCGTGTCCGCCAGCTATGGGCTGTTGGCGTATCACGCTGCCGGATATAGCGGCGGGAGCGTGTATGACGGCTCATGGAAAGATTGGGGTAACGATTTGACGAAGCCGATTGAATAGCCAATGGCGAAAATAACCCCTTCTTCGACCAGCGCGCCGCAGTTTGTGGAAGTTTTCCCGATCAAGACGGATACCCTTCCCCCGCTGACAGCATATCAAATGCGGTTGGTAGGTGAACTCACGCCCGCCGAACAAACATGGATTGGGGCTCGGCTGGTGGCAAAACTGCGCGCCGCCCATCCGGGTTACTGGTTCTGGGTAAGTCAGCGCGTGATCACCGACTCTCCCCCGCCATCGTTGAGTTTAGTCACCACGCTCGATCAACTGCGCGCCGAACAGCCCGATATCTATAACTGGATCGATACACTCGAAGAAGATTATGCGTGGGGGGCAACCCCGGATGCGATCACCGATTATGTGATGCGCGGTCCGGTACAGGCGCTCGACCGTCCAATTTCGGAAGCATTGGCGAAAACCGCTTACGGGATCAAGAACACACTGGTTGAGCGCGAACATCGCATCCGTGCATGGGAAGTCGATGGACAGCCCGCACTCTCTCTGGCGGTTGTCACACGGCTGCTGTACGAACCGGAGTTCGGCGCATACGCCGCAACATTAAAAGACCCGGATGAATTGATCGGGTTGTTAGCTGCGGACAAAACCTCAACGACGATTGGAGAGATCACCAAAATCGTCGGAAAGGTCAAAGAGAGCCGCGACCGCCTATTGAAAGAATCCAAGCGTGACGTGATGCGGGAGCAGATCGCCGCTGCGCCGGATGACGCGCTTGTGGTGCGGTTGTTGATCGGCTACGACGAGTTTGATTATGTCGCGCCAGCGCTCAGGTTATTGATCCGTGTAGAAGATGCGGAAAAGTTTGCGATCAAGCCGCAGATGGTTGAACGAGCCTTAAGTTTGCAGCCCGCCATGCGTGCGCAGATGGTCAAGGTCGTGTCAGATATCCTCAAAAACGCGAACTTGATCGACAAGGCGTACAGCAGCGCAAATCATCCGGATCTATTTATCAGCAGTCAGCCGCAGGTCACACTGCGCTTTGGCGAAAACAAAGCGCGTGAACTTGATCCCGAAAAACTCCCGCGCGATTTTCAGACCCTCGGCGCACATACCCGCCTGCCCACATACGAAAGCAAGCCGATCCACGCGGTGGTAATCAACACCCTTTCAGATGATGAGGAAGTCGCGTTTTTCGTGGAAGCGATGAAACGCGCGATGAGCCGCGAGTACGGATTTACGCTGGATATCGTGCGCGAACGTAAGGTGCGCATCGTCACACAGGCAAACCTTGAAAGTGCGGTTCGGCTGCTGGCAAAAGAAGATACGCCGCTGGTGATTGTCTTCTTGCCAGATGAAGAATCCGATGATGAGGATGAAGCGGTTGGGGATCGCTACGCCCGAATTCAGACGATTGGGCGCGGTCTGTCATGCTTGATCATTCATGAAGGCACGATGCACAAACCGGAAGCGATGCCAGACATTGTGATGGGCGTAATCGCACGTACAGGGAATATTCCGTATCTGCTGCATGAACCCATCGCCTACGCGGATCATGTCGTTGGACTGCACTTGATCCGCCATCACAAGAAGGACGGCGACCATGTAACCGGAATCGCGCGGGTTTTCCGGGCAGATGGGGCATTGATCAAGGCGGTAATCGCCGAGGAACGCGCTAGAGACGATGGCGACGGTCTGCCCGATGCCTTGATGGAGAAACTGCTGCCGCAAGAGACCGTCGGCGGTAAGCGGGTTATTCTTCACCTTGATGGCAGAATGAAACGCGATGTTGCGCTCTCACTCGAACGATGGGAGTCCGCGACAAAAGCGACGTTCACACCTGTCGAAATCGTGCGGCGCGGCATTCCACGCTTATATACGCTGAAACAGGGAAAGATCGAGCCGCCGGAATGGGGCAGCACATTCCGGTTGAGCGATACCGAAGCCTTCCTCGTGAGTTCATTCGCAGCGGCGGATATCACCCCACAGCCGCTGCATCTGCGCGTTGAACCACCGCTAACGATTGATCAAGCGATTCAGTCGGTGATGGCGTTTTCGCTGTTTCATTACGGGGCGCTGAGGCAGCCCAAGCTCCCGGTTACGATCCATCATTCGGACTTGATCGAATTATCAATCGCACGCGGCGTAATGCCTGTGCCGTTCGTATCAACCGTGCCATTTTGGCTGTAAGCCTCTTACTGAGAGCGTTCTCACATGATTCACTCATTCTTTTGTGAGGAATATCTCAAATACGCTGTACAATAATCTGCGTGTAATCCGCAAAGGAGACTGCAACTCTATGAAAGGACTGTTCAGCGGAGTAACGCGGCTTTCGCTGCGTTTCCGTCTTGTGACTCTGATTCTGGCGGCTCTCATCTCGGTGGCGGGTATTATCGCCATCACTCAGCTTCGTCAGGAGCTTATTCCAGCCGTTGAATTCCCCCAAACCACGATCTTCGCACAGACCTCCGGGTTAACGAGTGAACAAGTCCTCAACTTGATTACGAACCCGATTGAGCAGGGCATCGAAGCGAACATCGAGGAAATTACCAGCGTCGAATCGACGACGACGGGTTCATTCGGCGCAATCATTACGGCGTATAACGACTTCGGCTTGAATCAACCGCGTCTGCGGGAAGAAATTCAAGCGGTCATCAACGATCTGGCAATCCCCTTGCGCCGCATCCAAGCGCCAGCCGATCAAGCACCGGAAGCGTTTGCCGCTGCTCTGCTTGCGGATATGACGCCGGACGTACTGATCTATTTGGCGGAAAAAGACTCAAACCTGCTGTTCCAATTGTCACCGGAAGTATGGGCGACGCTCAACCCGGAGACGATCAGCGCAGTGATG
The DNA here is from genome assembly GCA_026645745.1 of Anaerolineae bacterium. GTDB lineage: Bacteria > Chloroflexota > Anaerolineae > Aggregatilineales > Phototrophicaceae > Flexifilum. Next base: position 5,385 of record JAPKMU010000214.1, read on the forward strand.
GGATACCTCGCGGATCAAACTGAGGAACAGTCAACCAATCCGCTGCTTCAATTGATTGAGCAGGAAGTATCGCCTGCGTTGGTGAACCTCCCCCAGATCGCCAGCGTCAGCGTCAGCGGTGGGCAGCAGCTTCCGGACGAAGGCAGTACTGTTACAGCAACCGACGGAACAACCACTGCGCGCAGCGTGGTGCTTTCGCTCTCGCCGGAAGTATGGTCAATCGCTTCGCAGAGCCTGTTCGGTGAAGTAATTCCGCTCGACGATGCAGCGGTCGAACGTTTGGGAGCGCTTGCATACGCGATTCCCGAAGGAATTCCGCAGCTTCCTGCAAGCTGGCAAATGGATCGCTTCTATGATGCGTCTGACCTGTACGAAATGCGTTCGCTTACGCGGACAACAGGTGCAGTCTTCAACAGCTTCGTGACATCGGGTGAAATCGTCGGCTCGCTTGGGCAGACGAATGACCTCACCCCTGAAGTCGTGACCGCGATGCTGAGTATCGATCCGACACTGGTCAATTATTTCAAGGCAGAACACCTCGCGGCGATGTCGAGCGACGTGTTTAACGTGCTGCCCGCCGAATTCATCGCCGGTTTGGATGGTTTCACGCGCGATCAATTGGCGGCACGCACGCTGGCAAGCGCGATCACAGGTGAGCTTGCAAATCCTGTTCCGGTTGATCTGCCGCAGGCGTGGCGCGTCGCTCCGCCACAGTTGATCACCTTCAGCTTTGACGATCTGCCGTTGGCAACGTTCAGCGTAGCGGGCACTGGCGAAATTTTGTCTGAGGTCAGCGCTGCACCTACAGATGCACCTGCTGATACGACGAGCGACGCCCCATCAGACAGCGCCGCCGCCCCCGCAGCACAAGAAATCCCGGAAGGACCGCGCCTGCCGCTCCAATTCGGCTTCATCGGTTTGGGATTAGGTATTGATCTCGATACCGCCGACGACTTGATCAACTTGCAGCTTCCAGAAAGCGCCGCCGCCCAGTTCGGCACAACCAGCCTTCCTCCGGCGCAGTTATTCAACTTCTTGGCGCTGCTGCAAGACCCCGAATCGCTGCCGGAAGGGGTCAACCTGCCGTTTGCGATTGATCCGGCGGAAATTGTCGGTTCGCTCGACCCAGAAGTCTTTACATTCATCGCGCAGTATGATCCGGATTTCTTGAGCACGCTTTCCGCCGATATTTACAACTGGATGTCGGATGAAGCGCTGGCAGTCGCGGAACTTGCGCCGCCGCTCGATACGGTGTGGGATGCGCTGGCAAGTCAACCGCAGTTTGCGACCGAGCCGTTGGATACGGCGGCTGATCTGATCGCACTTGGAAATGGCTCGGCGGCTGCGGTGCTGAACATGATTAACAGCTCCGTCCCTGAAGGCTTTGAAGGCTACGAAGTGCGCCTTTTTGACAGCCTTTTACCGGGCACGCTGCGGTATCTGGCACTGCAAGAACCGGGTTTTTACAGCAATCTTGACCCCGCCGTACTGGCAAAGCTCTCCCCGGCAGGTTTGGCGATTATTCCTGCCGATGTTCTCGCAACGCTTGATCCTGAACTTGCAGCACGTCTGACCGCAATCGCATCAGGCGAGGTTGCTTCGGCGGCGTCCGAATTGAGCGCTTTGTACCAGTCGAATGTACCGCCGGAAGACCCGAACGCACCCGCGATCAACAGTGAATGGCAGTTCGTCGGTGACTTCATCGGTGTTGAACTCAACAGCGCGGACGATTTCTTCCGCTTTTTCCCGAATCCGGCGAACTTCTTCAACAGCCTGTTCGACACCGCGCAAGGCGCGTCGTTCGCTGTCGGCATGTTCGGTAACATGCCCCCCGATGCCGTGCGCTACATTGATACACGCGGTCCCGATATTTGGAACAACGTGATTGACAGCGCACTTGTGCTGCTTTCGGAAGAAGGGCGCGCGGCACTGCCAACCGCAATCCAAGAACGCCTTGCATCTGGCGGTGAGCGCTTTGTACCAGAATCAGCAATCACCCGCACCGATGGCGCAAGCAGTATGTTCGTCACCGTCTATCAAGCGGACGGCACGAACACGGTTGAGGCGTTCCATGCGGCAGATGACATCATGAGCCGCATCGACGAAGGCAACGACAGCATCACGGTCACGGTCGGCTTTGAACAAGCGAGCTTCATTGAAGAGTCGATCAGCGGTGTGGCGCGTGAAGGTGGTTTAGGCGCGGTCTTTGCAATCCTCGTGATCCTCGTGTTCTTGAGCGGCGGCGCGGCATGGCGGCGCGGCGCACGCGCGATGTCAGGCGCGGTAATCGCGGCGATCTTCATCGCCATTCTGCTGATTCTGACGATCAATGAGTCGAACGCAACCGCCGGTGATCTAGGCGCAGCATTTAATCAATTGGATGTCGTGATCCGCGTCCTGCTGATCGGCGGCGTGGTGATCGGGCTTGCGATTTGGCTGTGGCCCGGTAACCTGCCCCGCCCCGCGTGGCGCAGTACGCTCGTCACCGCGATGAGCATTCCGCTCTCCGTGCTGATGGCATTCATGTTGATGCGCTGGCTGCCGCCGATTGTGCATGATGCGCTTTCTCCATTTGCCGACGGCTCGCCTTTGATCGGTTTCCTGCTGCGTTTGTTCCCGCAAAGCATCACGATCAACATCATGACGCTTTCGGGCTTAACGGTGGCAATCGGGCGCGTGGTCGATGACTCGATTGTGGTGCTGGAGAATATCTTCCGGCAGATTCAAGAAGGCGGCGACCGCAAACAAGCGATCATCACCGGAACGCGCGATGTGTCGGTAGCGATTTTTGCTGCCACCGTGATTACAGTGGTTGTGTTCCTCCCGCTCGGTTTGACTGGCGGCATCATCAGCGAGTTCTTCCTGCCCTTCGGTTTGGCAGTGACTTATTCGCTCATGTCCTCGTTTGTGGTCGCGGTCACGGTCGTTCCGGTGCTGGCATACCTGCTTCTGGACGAAAACGAAATCTCCCACGAACATGAACAAGGGGCACTGGAAAAGCTGTATCTACCCGTGCTGAAGTGGGCGCTGAGTGGATGGGGACCCCGCCTAATTGTCATTGTGGTCGCGGGCGTGTCATTCGTGCTGGCGGCGGTACTGTTGGCGGGTCGTCCGCAAACATTCTTGCCGTCGTTTGGTGAGCCACAGCTTGCCGTCGCCGTGAACCTCCCCACTGGAACGCCGATCCTTGAGACGAACCGTCTTGCAGGAGAGTTTGAAGCGTACATCGCCACACTGCCAGAAGGTGAGATTACCCGCGTACAGACCATCGTGGGGAGCGCTGGTTTCACGCTCGAAAGTCTGCTCCTTGGTGGTTCAGATGTGAGCGAAAATGTCGCGTCGATCACGCTGGCGGTCGAAGGTGAAGGCGAAGCGCTCAACGCGCTAACGCGGGAAGTCCGTACCGAAGCCGAACGTATCTTCGGTGTTGAAAACGTCACCGTATCCGCATCTTCACTCACTGAGCAGGGTTTCGGCGGTTTTGAAATCGTGGTCGCGGGCGAACAAGCGGATATTGAAGCTGCAAACGCCGCGATCATTGAAGTGCTTAACGGCGTGGATGGGCTGGCGAACGTGAGCAGCAACCTTCAGTCATTCGGCGGTGGCGGCAGTGCCACGACATATCTGCGCGTCGATGGTCAGTCAGCGGTACAGTTTACCGGTGAACTCGAAACCCAAAACACGCTCGGTGTGACCCAAGACGCGATTCAAGCGATTTTGGATGCACAAGCCGCCGGAACACTGCCCACGTCATTGAGCGTTGAACAGGGCTTTACGTCTGAGCTTCAGTCGGAAGGGTTCACGAGCGTAGGACGTGCGATGGGTATTGCTATCGTATTCGTCGTCGTGATCCTGATCATCACCTTCGGGTCGTTCGTCCATTGGCTGGATATTATCTCCAGTGTGGCGGTTGCTCCGGTCGGCGCGGCGATCCTGCTCACCCTGACCA
>JAPKMU010000215.1 GCA_026645745.1 Anaerolineae bacterium
GCTGCGGACGCGGGATGCGCGCTGTATCGGAGATCAGGTGAGGCTGCTCGCGCAGCAGCCCCATCCCTTTCAAATCGAGCGGCGGTGTGGACGCGAGGCAGGACACTAATTCGTTCAACGCGAACGAAACGTTGTCCATCGTCATCAGCCTTTGCGCCCCGGCTGGGGCAAAAACTCAACCACATGCAGCCCATTCTCATCGCGCTCGCGTAGTGTCGCGTTGGCGATTTCCGGGTAGCTGGTCTTGAGCAGGTCGCGTACCTGCTCATTGCTCAAACCGGACATGGAGGGGTCTTCGACGACGCGTGTAGCGCCGATCTTGAATACGCGGGACAGTTGGGTCGGGTTCTGGTCGGTCATGGTGAATTTCCCTTACTTGAAGTGATAAACTAAACGAATATGGTCACGCTTTTGAGACTTATAGATGAGCGAAAGCCAATGCCAATTAACGTGAATCGAGAAGCTCTACTTCAGCGGGTGAAGCAATTGCCGCCCAATATTGCCGTTATTGAAGCATCTTGGGATGGCGATTCTACGGGGTGGTACGTGCTGCTATCTGCCATTGAACAATCGAGCGATGGAAGCTACAAAGAGCACTACCTCACTGCAATCGGACATGGACAAGGTGAATTGCATGACTTCAACCGAGCATTGAGCGGGGAGGTTCCGCCTTATCCTGAAGGATTGTTGGCGAAGAATGTAGGTCAGGAACTGGCTGACGCCTTGCATGTCCCCTTCTACTTCGCTTCATCAGAAAAGCCCGCTTTGAACGGAGTGCCACGTTGGGTCGATTGGATTGAGGGACGAACGTCAAGTATTCCCATTCGCCTCATTGATATTCAAAGTGTTATCAAGCGATTTTCTGCTTCTGATGTCAAAATCGTAGAAGGATACTGGTCTTACTACCACACGTGGTATCCTAAACTCGCTGTAGTGACATCAAAATACACAACTGACAATGCTGTGGACTATGAGGCACACGACATTGGAGAGCTGTACTGGGATGATCATGACCAAGGACATATCATCCGCGGAATGCATATCCCTTCCATGACCCCCATTGCCGAAGCGTTGCGGTTGGGAAGGAGGCTTGCTGAAGTGTTGAATACCGCGTTCTATTTTGCATCTCCAGACAGTCCCGCTTGGAACATCCCCCGCTGGATTGACATCCAAAAATTGGACAGAGCTGGAGACGAACCTCGCATCAACGGTTAGTTGTTATCGTCGCTGTTTAACATTGCATCTGTCTGCACAAAATCCTCCAGCGCGAACAGCGACAGATCGCGCTCGGTCAGATGTTTCATCTTCTTCGCCAGCGCGTACACATCGTCGATGCGAATTGGGCTGTCTCCGTCCCACAATTTTCCGTCAATCAGTTTTCCGGCGATCAGCACCGCCTGCCGGTACGCTGCCGCGTCGGTCTCGCCGCCGGTGATCTTGAGGTGGCTGATCTTGACCGCCTTCTTGCCCTTCTTGAGGGGGATATCGACGGTCGGTTCGCTCGGCGGCGCGGGTTGCTCAACCTGTTTGCGCGGTTCCGGTTTGGGCGGGGGCAGTTCGGTGATGATGGGCGGATCCGCTTCGACGGCGGCGAAGGCAATAAGCGCGTCAGCGATGATTTCGGTCAGATCAGCAATGCGCTCGTGGGTGAACTTATGCACGCGGGCGAGATCACCGCGCTGCACCAACAGGGTGCTGGTCTTGCTTTCGCTGTCTGCGTCGGGCAGGGTGAGGGTGAGCACGGACGGCTTGACTTGATCCGGTGCACTTTGGATAACAGGAATGGTTTTTCTCCTTTAGAATAGACATGGTCGAATGCAGGTGAGAAGGTGATCGAATGCGCGTCAGAGCGTGGATCGTGAGCTGTCTGGGTGCCCTCTTTTGGATTTGGCAAGGACAGAATGCAGTTCTGGAGCCGATCAATTTCGAGAATGTTGATCAAATCCAGCAGCTTTCAGCGTTTGAAAACGTTCAAGGGTTGCGTTTCGTAGGGTGGGCACCGAACGGCGACTCTTTTGTGATGACCACTGTGAATGACGTCTGGCGGTATCAGGTCGACGATTTGATGGCGCAACCCACGCTGGTTTATGAAAGCAGTGAGCCGATATCGCAAATTGCTTTCAGCGCGGATTCTGCACGCTTGGCAATAGCATCAGGACGCCAGCTTGATTCGACACCTAAGATTGTCGATAACCGTTTGAGACTCATCGACTTGAGTAACGGACAGATAATCAGCGAGGCGATGCTCGAACATCCAGTTTCTGCGTTAGCCTTTAGCCCCGATCGAAGGCGTTTGGTGGTTGTGTACGGAGATACATTCGATTTCAGTATTTGGAGTGCGGAAAGTTTAGCGCTAGTTGAATCATATACGACGGAGCAACCGGGCTGGCCCTTTATGTTGAGCGCTGTTTTTAACGACGAAAGTACCCTTCTAGCGTTGGGCTCAGGTGGAGGATTCAACCGGACGACTATTTGGGATACCGAGACCGGTGAGATGATGGGGGAGGGCGAATACGGTTACTCAGATCACCTTGTTTTCAGTCGTGATAGCTCCATACTTGCGGGCACCAGTCGTTACGGCGGATACGGCAAGTTATGGTACTGGCAAGGTGATAACCAAAGCCCGAGTCTCGAATTCGTAAGTCACCACGTTTTAAGCGCCGACTTCAACCATAATGGGACAATCTATGCTCAAATCATTGCGCCCATTACGATGTCCCATCAATACACGATTCAATTTATCAACCCTTCGACCGGTGAAGAAGTTCATAGGATGCTCGTCGAAAGTAGACCTGATTTGAACACGGGTGGGATATCGATGAGTTTCAGCCCAGATGATATGCGCCTCCTTATTTACGAACCCGCAAGCGGCATTTCACTATGGGGTATTACAACACGATGAGGAGACTCAAACGGAATACTGGGTGCCGGGTACAGGTCTTTCAGCAGCAGCGTGCCGCAGATGTGGCAAACCTGTATCAATTCGTGTGCTGATGCTGAATGAGAAAGTGGACAAAACAGGTCTTCAAAAGAACGTCAACTGACTGACGGCGGCATTCTCGAACGCTGGCACGGAAGTATCAGGGCGGCGGAACGGAATGACTTCTCCGCGCGGCTTGCGGACGGGCGGTGCGGGTGATGGTTCAATCACGCGCTGGGGCTGTTCTTCGGCGCGATCCTGCATGAGTGCGGTCAGGCGTTCCGCGACTTCTTGCTCACAGCCGGGAAAGACGATCCGCTGTTCGCGTAACCACTCGCACAGATGATCCGGTTCGCCCGCCAGCCGTTCGAGCAGTTCTTTTCGGAGCGACTCCCATTTATCCGAATCGAATACCACATGCACCGTGTCCAAGAAGGCGCAGATTGCGTCGTGATTCGTGGGCGTGGCGATGAGTGTCACCATCGGGAGCGCTTTTCCTAGATCGCCAAGCGAGAAAAAGATCGCATGATCGAGCACTTCCGCCACGAGGAGTGGGGAAATTCCCGGTGCTTCTTCGTACGGACGCTCATAGGTCGAAGTCCCCGTGAATGCACCGGTGTCGCGATCATAAGACGGGCGTTCTTCAACGACTTGTTCGCGTACCCCATGTCCTCGACCCAGCGCGACTCGGCGCGCCCGCGCTGGCTGCTGGCATCCCCCACCACTTCTTGAAAGAAACGTGTTCCCCGACGTTTCTTGTTCAAGCGCCGCCCACCGCCCCAGTTGTAGCGCTGGCGCACACGCGGGTTGAGGTGGTATTCGAGGTTGAACAGGCTGCTTGCCCTCCCGTTGAATGGTGTGCCGGTCATCGCCAGTACTTTTTGGGCGATCCCCGCTATGCGTCCGAACGCCGCCCCGTTGCCCGTGTCGCCGTGCTGACATTCGTGCGCCTCGTCCCACACCAGCAGATACACGCGATCCGGGTACATCCGCTTGAGGTACTCATCAAGGCGGTAACGCGGATTTTTGGTCGCGTATTTCTCACCGGGCTTGGGCAATGAACCCCGATCCCGGCTCTCGCGCCAGAGCGGTGCATTGCAGACTGCGCAGGTGCGCTTGCCGCTTTCCAGCCATGACTGCGAGGCGGGCGCGCTCACGCCCTTCTTCTCCTGTATGACCATGCAGCCGCATGTCGGACACTCCGGCACGCGCTCCCGGCGGATGCGCTGAGTCGTCAGATACCCATCAGGAACGGGCGCGCCGTATCGCCATAATGGGGTGCGTTCCTCGCGCCAAACGACCGACGGCTCCCACGCGCAGCCGAGCTTGGTCAGGTCGCGCTTGATCAAGCCGATCTTCGCTGTGCCGCTTCCGACGCGCTCCGCCTTGTCCATGAACGCCTTCATGTCTTCGTGGCGGTCGATCCGTTCGGCGAGGATATGTGGACTGATCGAGTGGAGTTCACGTTTCCACTTTTCGATCAGGTGCGGCGGCGCGACGATTAAAACTACTTGATCGGGGCGGATGTCGTCGTGCAGCGCCTTGACCACCCCCGACGCGATGCTGATCGCCGCCGATCCGCCGATCAGGGTCTTGCCGACCCCCATCGCGCCCACGAGGAGAATGCTGTCCCGCGATTGGAAACCGCGCGCGACCGCGCCGACGACGTGCTTTTGCGCGGTATACATCGGGTACTTGCCCTTGAGCCGAATGCGATCCAGCCAGCGCCCGATGCCCGCGAAGTCGAAGCCGTACATCGGCTTGAACTTCGTGTTCAAGTAGCCCGCGAGCGCCCGCTTGTTGCTGGTGATAAAGCTCAAGAGCGCCTCATCGCCTTCCATCTCGACCGTCGTGCCGTCGCCGCCCAAAAGCGTGAGCGTCGTTGTCGGTTTCAGGCGGATCGTCGTTTTCTTGACCTGACGTTCCGGGTCGTTGGGATCGGCTTCGACCTCGACTCGGGCGATCTGCTCGACGTGGCGCGTCTTGCCGCGCAGCGCCACCCGACCATACTCCGCTGTTTCGATAGTCGCGCCATCGGCAACGCCTGCCGCCAGCACCAGCGCAAGGTGTCCCGGACGCGGCGCGACCACCGGCTCGATCTCGGCGGGCGGCGGGGGAACTTCCAAGAGCGCTTGAAAGCCGCCCGTCTTCCACGCACCCTGTTCCTCGATCAGTTTCAGTCCCGCCACCTCATCGAGCATATCCGGCGCGAACACAAACCGCTGAATCGGACGCGGGGCGGGCAGACGGTAGAGCGGCTCTGCCTGCACGGTGAGCCGCTGCGGGTGATCACGGTCGCGGACGATCTGCTCATACAGCGCAGCGGGATCGAGCGCAACGCCCTTGATCGCGGCAACGACCATTTGGTCATACTCACCGAGATGCTTCCCCGGCAGCGCCCAGACATCCACGCGGCTGCTGTGCTTGGCGAGAAATGCCGCCGCTTCGCTGGTAATATGCTGGCGGTAGATGCACCAGAGCGCCATCCCGCCGTCCTGCACCCATTTCCACGCATGACGGAGATAGCGGAACTCGACGCGCTTGCTGCCTGACGCACCCGCGTCGTGATCATACGGCGGGTTCAGCCACGCCGCACCGAAGGCGTTGTTGGAGGCGACGAGCCGCTCCACGTCACACCGCACCGCCTGCGTCGCGCCGAAACGGGCGATACATGCTGCCGCCCGCTCCCCGTCGAGTTCATTGGCATACGGGGTGACGTTCCATGCTTTGGCTGCCGTTTCGACGAATGCGCCTTCGCCCGCGAACGGATCGAGCAGCCGCACGGCGGGAGTCGCGGGCGCGACTAACGACAGGAGCGCCGGGTAGTGGCGCTCCTCAATCGGGAGAAATCCCATGATTTGCTTGGACTCAGCGCGGGCCACTTTTTTCGCCTTTCGAATCAAAAACCACCAACCGATTCGATTAGTGGTTTCAAGGAGTGAGAAAACAGAGGTTAGAGCGTGAAGCTTTTGACTTTGCTCCACAGTTCCAAAACGGGTACGTGACTCAGCCCACAGAATTGAGCGTCACCGACTTCAATGACGATCCACTTTCCCGTAGCGAGCTGCCCCACGTCAACTGCAACATATGGTGTTTCAACTCGATGGGCTGCCGCACGTGCGACTTCGAGGATCTCAGCGTCCTCGTGGCGAGTTAATGGCGGCGGATCGATATCCCAGTAGAAGCCACGCGCTAGGAGTTCACCCTTATACAAAAACACTCGATATTCCCGTGCCACGGGAAAACCGTTAGGCGCTTCATCCAGTATCTTCAATGGAACAAGTTGTCTGACGATTGCTTTTCCACGAGAACGTTCCTGCTGGCGTAGGATGCGCTCAACCAGGACGCGCAGTTCGCTTTCGTTGTGAGCCACGACTGCTTTCCATCCGCTTTCCTTGTCCGACTTGACCGCTCCCTTGACGAATACAGGATAGCCGATCTCACGCTCAACCTGGTCAACTTGTGCTGCGGCGTGGATGATTAGACTTTTGGGTGTCAGATCGCCCAACAATGGATAGAATTGATCGAACTCCATCGCATGACGAAACTGATCAGGCGTGTTCACAAGGTGAATATTGCGGCTGAGTGCAGCCTGATAAACGGCATCGTAACGTTCATAAGTGGGAATATAGCCGACCCACACACCGAGGACGGCTTCGTCAAAGGTAGGAACATACGCGAGTGCGTTTTCCGCCGTTTCACATTCTGCAAAGTCCGACGGTATCGTGTAAACACGGCAGCCAAACATGCGGGCAGCATCGGTGATGGCTTGAGTTTCACGAACATTTGTCGATGAGGTATTCTGCGAGATCTCACTGAATACGACAATCATCGTTTACGCTCTGGTCGGTGACGATTGCTGTTTGCGGGAACCGAGGATGCATCTGAATTGTCGATCCAGTCAATCGCTGCTGCTTCCATGCCTTCCGCAACAGCCATCGCCCAGCTGCCGCCGCCGACCGGGACGTAGCTGTTGAGGATTTCCCCAAGTATGTCGTCGATCGTGCGTCCCTGCTGCCCGGCGAGTGCTTCTAGGCGTTCCACTAAATCGGAACGCAGCGTAATTGTTCGGTCAGTCATCGTCCGAGTCTCCTCTCACATTCAAACAGATTATAGAGCATTTACGGTAGGCAGATGAGGTTTTGCTCCAATCCGCCTGTGATGAGCCGTGTCCACGCATCCACGTCCAAATCGACACTAAGCAGATCAATCCCGCCCGCGAACGGATCGAGCAGTCGCACGGCGGGAGTCGCAGGTGCGACTAACGAAAGGAGTGATGGATAGTGGCGCTCCTCGATGGGCAGGTAGCCCATGATCATTTTCGATTCGGCTCGTGCCATGCTCTTTACTCTCAACACGCTCTACTGTGCAGCTTGAGTACAATCGATATATCGCAAGTTGCAGGAGTCACGAACGATGGATGAAGCAATTACGCACCACATCAGCTTGCTTCTAACAGCGGAAGCCGATAATGCCTACCATAGTCTTTTAGAAATTGACGCGGCTTCAGTTCAGCAGTTGGTGTCGATTTACCTAACGACTTCTGATACTTCTTTGAGGCGAATTCTCCTCGAAATCATCGGAGAGCATCGTCGCTTAGAAGACATTCCCGTGTTGGCAAAGGCTGTACTTTCGGCCGACTCCGAATTGTGGAAAACAGCACTGGATGGGCTGGTCAAAATTAACGATTCAATCTGCATCACAAGATTGATGGAGATCAGAAGCCATCTCAGCGAGGCAGATGACCGGGTTGCGTGGATTGACGAGGCGTTAGCGCAACTTAGGGCTGCACAAGAGTAATAATCTTCTGTTCCAACCCACCCGTGATGAGCCGTGTCCATGCATCCACATCAAGATCGACACTGAGCAGGTCAATCACGCCCGCTGAGCGTGTCTTGCGGACGAGCATTGCCCGCTGTCCTGCCTCGTACAGGTAGGCTGACCAGATCTCGAACACCGGGATATTCACAAGCTGCATGACGTGGTGTTTGAGCATGGCGATTGCCTGCGCCTCGCTGGTGCGAAAGATGAAGGTGGTCGATTTTCCGCCGTAGTTCGGCGTGACCGCCCAGTCATGCACGAGGATGAGCGAGGCGAAGCGGGCTTCGGGCAGATAGTGCAGATAGGCATGATACATCCCCGAATTGCCCTCTCCAGCAGTGAGTTCGACGGCAGGCGCGTCCGGCGGCACAACGGTCACGGTATCACCCTTCGACAGCTTGGCGCGGATGGCTTCTGCCCCCATACGTGGACCTGCCATGTTGACGTAGATGCAGATGCCCTCGTGAACGGCGTATCCGTAGCAGAAGACCTGCCCGGTGATGCTCCCGGTCAGCTCTCCAACGTATGCCTGATCGATGTGTGCCGTGCGTCCATTCGTGAGCGCTATGCTCTGCGCTGCAGCAATGGGCTCTGCCTTCACCGAACAGATCGCAGTCTGCACTGCGTCGAGCGGCTCACCGTTGGCGGGGATTGGCGCGGGCTTGAGGATGCGGATACCTTCGGTACGCTCCGCTAGCGCTGGCGGTTGCACTTCCTCAGGTGTGGAAATGGGATCACACGTTGGTTCAACATCGGCGCTGATTTCCTCAACGTGCGGCTGCTGACCGTATTCGAGCATCGTCCGCTTGATCTCGGCATCTGTCGGCGGCAGCACCGCGCCGGGTGGCACAACTGCGCCGCGCACGATCTTGATGCCGGGGATCGGTTCATGCGCCGTGAGTTCGCGCTCAAATGACCAGCAGATGCCGACCTGCTCGAAGTCCACGTCATAGCTCCAGCCGTGCGTGGCGTTGTGATGGTAGAGCTTAACGACTTTCCCGTGTGTCCCCGTCGAGATCGGATTGCCGTCCGCCGTTTCGAGTTCGTGACGGGCATAAGCGGTGTCGTGCAATGCAAACAATCGCGGCGGTGGTTCATTCGGTGGCACATCCTTGACTTGCATCCCCAGAAGGGCTGCCGCTTCATCAACCGTGCAGGGTTCGTTGTCGGACGCTTCAGCATCGGACTTCGTTTCACTTGTGACCAGCGCCCGAATTGCGGTGGGCAGTTCGTCCCCGATCCAATACCACGCTTTGCGTTTGCCGCTGAAACGCGCGCCGTGCCGCTTGAGCAGTTCCCGATGCGAATAGGTATCGCCAATGAGCCACCACCATACACGATCGCCTTCTTCGCGCTGGCTGCGTTCAACCGTGATGCCGCTGACGATCGTTTCGCGGTCGCCTGTGGATGGGGACGGCGGACGGAAGCCCACGGGGTTGAAGTCAGGACCGGAACGGGGAAGGACGGGGGCATAGTCGGCGGTGCGGTTGTTGGGCAGTTCACGCCACACGCCCCCGCTCCACAGGTAGG
>JAPKMU010000216.1 GCA_026645745.1 Anaerolineae bacterium
AGCGCCATTGTTGCCACGTCCGCGATGATCTCACCCTTGTTTGCCAGATGCTCACCTTCCGCCATGCGGTCGAGAGTTTCGCCCGCCAGCACATCGATCATCTGTGTTGATGGATTGCCAACCAAAAACCGCCGTGCTGAACCAGTAGCAACCGAGACTTTTAGCGACAGTGTGACCGTATCGCCGTTGGGCAGCGGGACGGCGCGGAAGTTTTCCATTGCCGTTTGCAGCGCTAACGCACATGTGAGCGCTTGCTTCGCTGAGTCGTCCGGGAACTGCGGATCGCCGTTAAACCAACACGTAATCGCGTCTCCGCTGAAGTTGATGATGCTCCCACCGAAGCGATCCACTGCTTCGATCAGCGCGTCATAAACACGATTTAACTGGCGTGTAAGTTCTTCTGCACCCCGCCGCGCGCCATAGGTGATGGTGAGCGCTTCGGTTAGGGGGGTGAAACCGGAGATATCCGCGAACAACGCTGTCCCAAAACACCGATTTGACAGGCGAATGCCGCGCGCTAGGCTGTGGCGGCGGTCGGTAGGGATGTAGGTAACAATCGACTCAAGTTTCAAGGGGTTACCTCAAATACATGAGTCGCGGCGGCTGAGGAAGCTGTAGGCTTGTTCATCGGTTGTTCGGTTCATTAAGGTATGGAAATTATACCCTTAAATGAGACACACGTTCACCGGATATTCATGAGTTTTTCTCTATCTGATTAGTGAAAAGCTTGGTAGGATTTCCGTAACACCTGATAACCTTGAGGATGAGGATGGCGCAAGCACAACTGATGACGTCCGGCGCGCTCCCACCGCACGCGAACGGACTGCCGTTTTTAGGGAATGCGCTCCAAATGCGGGTTGATCCGCTTGGCTATTTCGTTCGGTTGTATCACCAGCATGGCTCGGTTTTTCGGATCACGCTTTTGGGGCAAACCTACACCGTGATGGCGGGTATCGAAGCCAATCGTTTTCTCGCACGGGAAGGCGACACCTACTTTAGCAGCGAAAATCTATTCGGCGGGCTTGCAGGTGAACTGGGTTCATCGAAGATCATGGTGGCGATGGATGGTCCGACCCACCGCTATCATCGGAAACTCCAGCAGCGCGGTTTTTCACGCGGGGCGTTCATGGCGCGCATCCCCGATGTAATCCGCATGACGGCGGATGCGGCGCGGGCTTGGAAACCCGGCGAACTCGTCCCGCTTTTCCCGACCTTTCAGCGCATGATCACCGATCAACTTGGCGCGGTGATGCTGAACTTTCCGATTGGCGAGCGATTCGACGATTTGTACACGATGACGCTCACCGCGATGCGTGTGCATGTTCTGAAGTCTCATCCCGGGTTTTTGCTGCGCCGCTCCAAGTATGTTCAAGCGCGTGAGCGTATGTTGAGCTACTCCCGTGACATCTTGAAATGGCATCGAGAAAACCCGCCCGTCAACCGAGCGCCGGATTTGATCGATGATATGCTGAATTCGGTGGACGAAAACGGCGACCCGATCCCGGAAGATATGCTGATCGGATCGATCACGGGCGGATACTTCGCCGGAATGGATACCGTCTCATCAACCGCCAGTTATTTCCTGTATGCGATTTTGAAGCATCCCGGTTTGTTGGCGCGTGTATTGGACGAAGTCGATGCGTTGTTTGAGGGCGACAGTTTTGGCGCTGACGCTTTCCGCAAGATGACGGTGCTCCACAACACAGCCGTCGAAACGCTGCGTTATTACCCGATTGCGCCGTTCACGCCGCGCACCGTTGTTCAGCCGTTCGATTTTGGAGGCTATCACTTCGCGGTCGGCACGGAAGTCTACGTCGCACAGACGATCACCCACTTCCTGCCGGAGTATTACCCGAACCCGAATACGTTTGACCCGGATCGCTACGAGCGCCCCGATCAACCCAAGGCGGCACAGGTCTACGCGCCGTTTACGTTGGGGGCGCATACCTGCTTGGGGGCGGGGTGGGCGGAGGCGCATCTGATGATCGTGATCGCGGCGCTGCTGCGCACGACGGTTTTTCGTTTGAATCCGCGTGATCCCGATGCCCAGATTTACGGCGCACCGCTCCCCAATCCGGGGCGCAAATTCGGCGTTGAAGTTTTAGGTCCGCGCAAGGGCATTCCCGTGAAACTGCTGATGTCCGCACAAGCCTGAATCAAAAACGGGCGCTCGGTGAGCGCCCGTTTTTGATCTTAGAACTCATTCCAGAGGTATTGGTTCTGGACTTCGTGGTGGAACTGGACTTCGTAGGGCTTGATTTTCGAACCGAGCAAGCGCGGGCAGCGATCCGCCGAATTACGCTTGAGCGTTGCGAAGCGTTCCGCAACTTCATCACCGAGCAGCGCCTTTACATGGTCACTGCCGCTGAAATCACTGATCGCATCGTAGATGTTATCGGGCAGGGTCACAACGGCGTCACGGCGCGCGGCAGGCAGGATCGAGCCTTCCAGACCGGTGCGGAACAGCGTGTAAATCGCCAGATACGGGTTCGCGTCCGGTGCAATTGAGCGGACTTCGACGCGGGCGGAGCGTTCGTTCCCAATCGGGATACGCACCATGCTGCCGCGGTCGATTGGAGACGCCTTGATCTGATTCGGCGCTTCGTAGTGCGGGTCAAGACGGCGGTAGGCGTTCACGCTCGAATTCAGGATCAAGCAGATATCCAAGCCGTGATTCAGAATGCGGTAGACAAAGTCCCACGCGAAATCGCTGATCTGTTCGCGTCCGTCCGCCTGCCAGAACAGGTTCGTCCCGTTCTTGGAGATCGACATATTGGTGTGCATGCCGTTGCCGTTGACGCCCGTCACAGGCTTGGGCAGGAAACTGGCGGTTAGGTCAAGACGGTTGGCGACCTGACGGCAGAGCAGTTTGTACAACTGCACCTGATCGGCGGCGACCAGCGCATCACTATACGAGTAATTCATCTCAAACTGAGACGGCGCGACTTCCGGGTGATCTTTTTCGTTCAAGAAGCCCATCGCACGCTGAACTTCAGCGGCGGTGTCGATGAACGTGCGCAGCGCGTCACCGGGGAGCGAATGATAGTAACCGCCTGTGTTGACGAATTGGAATTGACCCGTCGAAACAAAGGTCTGTTCGGCGTGACGCCCTTGGAACAAGAAGCCTTCGATTTCGTTTGAGAGGTTGAATGTATAGCCGTTGGCGCGGAACTGCGCTTCGGCATACGCCTTGAGCACCGACCGCATATCCGCCATGTAGGGCGAACCATCGCGCTCTAACACTTCGCCAAAGACCAGCACCTTACCGGGTCCAAACACGTCCGCCGGAAGCCAGTAGAACGAAGACCAGTCAATACCCAAACGCAGGTCGGATTCTTTTTGCTGCGAGAACCCGCGCACCGATGAACCGTCAAAAGTCAGGTTATCCGCCGACTTGAGCAAAAATTTCTTGTCATAGTCGAGCATGTGCAGGCGACCTTCAAGGTCGGTAAAGCACACCGTGACTGCTTTGATGCGCTTCTCGTCGCGGAGGTAGCGCATCCGCTCTTCGCGCAGCGTATCCATTGGTACACGATTGGCGCGCTGCTCCTTCGCCTTCAGGTTCATTTCTTCAAGTTGATCGTAGGGGAGTTCGAGAAATTCACGCAGCACAGTTGGACACCTTTGCAATTTGGTCGAAATGCACAACACACGTCACATGAAGTCTTGTTGTGCGCGAATAACGACATTGTAGTAGGTCTTGATGGTGGATTCGTTGTCGAAAGTGGATAAAAAGCGCGGGATAGATTTGGTTAGTTTTTTCCTGCTAGGCGTGATTTTGCGGGGTCATCATGCCTGCCTTCATCAGAAATCACCAAACAGCGGGGGATCGCGCCGCGAAACATCGCCCTCTATAATAGTATTGTCGGGGAAAGGGTGGATCATGGCTGCTGCGAACACTCAGCCGCTTGTGCTGGGCGGACGATACGAACTTTACGAAAAACTTGGCGCGGGCGGTATGGGAGCGGTTTACCGCGCATTTGACCGGCTGACGGGGGAAACGCTGGCGCTCAAGCGGGTGCATCTGCCGGACAGCCCTGCTGCCGCGCTTTTTGACACCAAACCCGATTTACGGTTGATCCTTGCACGCGAGTTCGGCACGCTGGCGTCACTACGGCATCCGAACGTGATCAGCGTGAGCGATTACGGCTTTGATGATCAGCGTCAGCCGTATTTTACGCTGGCGTTGGTAGAAAAAGCGCAGACGATCCGTGAAGCGGCAAGCCGTGATTCTGTGCGCGGTCGCGCTCGGCTTTTGGTTCAAATGCTGCAAGCGCTCGCGTATCTGCACAGGCGCGGGATTACACACCGTGACCTGAAACCCAGTAACGTACTGGTCGATCAAACGGGTGTGGTGAAGGTACTGGATTTTGGATTGGCGGCGGTCGGGGTCGCAGTCGAAGGTGGAGCGGGAACACTGGCATATCTCGCGCCAGAAATTCTGAACGGCGGCAAAGCCTCGCCGCTGTCGGATTTGTTCGCCGTCGGCGTAATGGCATACGAATTGTTTGCCGG
Source organism: Anaerolineae bacterium (assembly GCA_026645745.1). Lineage (GTDB taxonomy): Bacteria > Chloroflexota > Anaerolineae > Aggregatilineales > Phototrophicaceae > Flexifilum. The sequence continues at coordinate 4,516 of JAPKMU010000216.1, forward strand.
AAAACACCCGTTTGACATCGCCAACCCCTCACGATTGGTCTATGAGATTTTGTTTCAAGCGCCTGACCTCACGGCGATTGTGTCTTCGTCCACGCCAACCGCAATCGCTGATCCTAATACCAGCGACACCGCGCCGAGTATCCCGATTCTCGATCTAGACGATGATCCGACCTCTGCCAGCGTCGATGTGATCGCGGAGTGGTCACATCAGCGTGCGCAGACCGAACCCGCCGCGCTGGACGGTCTGCCGGGGGTGATCGGGCGGCTGATGGCTAAGAATCCTGCCGAGCGCTATCAGGATGCGCACGCTGCCATGATCGCACTCTGCGAGGCGGTGGGTATTCCCGTACCGCGCGAAGATGAAGCGATCCGCGACAGTTTTCTGAAAGCGTCAGCATTTGTCGGACGTGATGCCGAACTTGGCAGTCTGCTCGAATCGCTGGAGTCACTTCAACATGGGCGGGGCGGGGCATGGGTGATCGGCGGTGAAAGTGGGGTTGGTAAATCGCGCTTGGTGGATGAACTGCGCATCCATGCGCTGATCGACGGGGCGATGGTGCTGCGCGGACAAGCGGTCGCAGATGGGCGGCTTCCGTTTCAAATGCTGCGCGATATCGCGCGCCGTCTGGTGATCGCCGCGCCATTGAGCGATGCCGAGGCAGGTATCCTCAAGCCGCTCGTGCCGGATGTCGAAGCGCTTCTCAACCGTTCGATCCCGGAAGTATCAGCGTTGGAAGGCAAACAGGCACTAAATCGCCTCGCTATCACGTTGATCGATCTGCTCAAGCGTCAGCAGCGACCGCTCGTGCTGCTGCTGGAGGATTTGCAATGGGCGGGTGAAAGTGCCGAAGTGATCAAGCGGCTGATCAGCGAAACGAGGAATCAAGCGTGGTTGGTGATCGCCACATACCGCGACGACGAAGCGCCGGAAATGGCAGCGCAGTATGAAGGAACGCGGCAGATGCGTTTGGCGCGGCTGGATCGCACCGCGATTACCACGCTGAGCGCTGCAATGCTCGGTGAGGCTGGCAAGCGCGCGAACGTTCTTCAGTTGATCGAGCGTGAAAGCGAGGGCAACGCCCTCTTTATGATCGAAGTGGTGCGCACGCTGGCGGAAGAAAGCGGTTCGCTTCAGTTGATTGGCGCAGATTCGCTGCCGGAAACCGTGTTTACCGGCGGCGTCCGCGCGATTCTTCAGCGCCGCCTAACCCGTGTTCCAACGTGGGCGCAAGGAGCGCTCAAACTGGCGGCGGTGTTAGGTCGTGCGCTCGATTTCGCGCTGATCCGGCTCGAAGCGCGCGAACGCGGCTTTGACGCTGACGCTTGGCTGACGGCGTGCGTAAACGCGGCAGTGTTTGATCCGGTAGACGGCGGTTGGCGCTTTGCCCATGACAAACTGCGCGAAACGCTCAAGGCGGGGTTTGATGACGATGAACGCCGCGAACTTCACCGCCGCGCCGCCCAATTGATCGAAACGGCGTACCCGGACGATCAAGGGTATGCCGAAGCGCTGGCGGAACACTACAGCACCGCCGGAGAGCCGGAAAAAGTTCTGAAATACAGCGTGATCGCGCTTGAACGCATCGTCTATTACACGCTGGAAATCGACCGTGCGGAGGCACTGCTCCGCCTAGCCCTGCCTTTGACCGAAGGCGAAGCGCGTTTTCAACGGGAACGCGCCGCGCTGCTTTTGTTCACAGGCGAAGTATGGGAACGGCGAGCGAATTACCCGGAAATGCGGGCAGTCTTTCAAGAAAGCTTGGCGCTGAACGCCGACATCCCGGCAGGATCGATCAAGGCGATGCTTGGTATCAGCCGCACGTACTGGCGCGAGAGTGAATACCCAACCGCAATCGAATATGCGGATCGTGCGCTCGAAGCCGCCCTTGCTCTGAATGATCCGGCGCTGATCGCATCTGCGCGTGTGAATCGCGGGACAGTGGCGATCTTCGTATCCGATCATGCGTCAGCACGCGAAAACATCACAGCGGCGCTGGCGATTCACCGCCAGATGAACAATACGCGCGGAATTGCGGCTGCACTGCATAACTTGGGCAATGTCACTTCTGAGACGGGGGGATTGTCGGAAGCGCTGGAATACTACAAAGAAAGCAATCGCATGTATACCGAAGCGGGGGATCGCGGCGGTATGGCGGCGACGCTGAACAACTGCGGCGTTGCTGAAATGCGGCTCGGAAATTATGCGGCAGCGCGTGAATATTTCGCCGCCTGTTTGGCGATCAACCGCCAAGTTGGGGAAAAGCGCGGGATCGCCCGCAATCTGCATAACTTCGGTGAAGCCGCCTATTTTGAGGATGATCTCGATACTGCGCGCCAATTCTTGCGTGATGCGTGCGCGATTTACCGCGAAATTGGCGACCGTCGCGGCTTGGTGTTGGCGCTGATCAGCCTGTGCGATGCGGCGCGCAACGGCGGCAAGCTCGACGAAGCCGAAGCGCTCTACGAGGAAACCCATCGTCTCTGTCGTGAAATTGGGGATGCGCGCCTTGAATGCAGCTACCTGAACAGTTGGGCGCTGGTCGCGTTTGAGCTTGGGCGCAGCACCGAAGCATGGGCGGCGCTGCGTCAAGCGGCAGCGATGGCGCAAGCGCATGAACTCATCCCGCTCCTTTTGGATACAGTCTCCGAAGCGGCAGAGATCTATGCCCGCACCGGGCATACCGAAGCGGCGATCACCTGTATTGCTGCCGCGCAAGATCACCCATCGATTGTGGTGGATGCGCGCCGCGTGATCGCCAAGACGCGCGGCTTGATCATTGCGGAGCGCGGCGAAGCGGCGTATCAAATGATGCTGGAGCGTGCGGGTAATCCGAGCCTTGAGGCTGTGATTGCGCTGATGAATGCGGGAGCGGAAACTTGATGCTTGTTTGCCAACGCAAAAACATCCTCACCCCGTCGCACCTTCAGTGCGCCACCCCTCTCCATCGCAAGCGATAGAGAGGGGGAACCGCGCACCTGTTTTTGTCCCTCTACCCGCTTGCGTGGGAGAGGGACAGCTTGCGGAGCAAGCAGGGTGAGAGGAAGAAGTACTTAGTTCGGGCAAGTCCCGCTCGTGGAGAGCAAGTCCTCGCTGATGTATCCCTGAGTTGACCCGTAAATCACACGATACCAGCCCGGTACGTAAACCGTCGCATTCAGCGTGAGATCATACGGCACGTTATCGATGATATTCGTCGTGCTGGTGGAGTCCGGTGTCGAACGCAGACGTGCCATATACAGCGTCGTCACTTGGCATCCAGAGAGCTGAATTTCGGTGAGCGGCGCGGATTCTGCGGGCGGAGGCGGTGCGGACGGGAGTGCTTGACCCGTCAGAACGAGTGTCCCCGCGTTTGGCACGCTCACGCACACATAGCCCGTGCTGCCCGGTACACTGGTGAGCGGAACGGGCGTCGTGCGGTCGCTGGCACTGAGGAAGTAAACCGTTCCCGCGCCGCGTAAGCAGATATTCACGGGGGTGACGAACGGAACAACGGGCGTACCGCTCGGCAGCAAACCGAACACATCCACCGCCTGAACGATGTTCAGGTTGATCAGCGTCGCATTGCCGACTTCCGCCAAATACGTGATCACGCGCGCGTCCGCCACGATGATGCGGCAGAACGTATCGCCAAGCACACCGTTAAGCTGAATATTCCCGCGTCCGCCGCTGCCTGTCATCGCGCCATTTGAGCGAGCAAGCAGGTTATTGCACAGGAAAGTCTCCGCCGGAACGATGGTCGCAACCGGGACGACAGGGGTCGCGGTCGGCGGGACGACGACTTCGCCAACAGTGATCGTCGCCTCTGCGCCCGCCGCGCTCGAAATTCCGCCGTCCGCCGTGACCACGCTGGTCAGGTTGGTGAGTACACCATCTGCCGCGCCGTTGGCGATCACCGTAACTTCGATAGAGCAGGAGCTTGCGCCCGCCGGGAGTGAGCCGCCCGTCAGGGTCAGCGTATCTGCGTCCGTCTTTTCCGCCGTGCCGCCGCAGTCGCTCACGACAGCGGTCGAATTGAATTCCAACCCTGTTGGCAGATCATCCGTGAATGCCAGTCCGGTCAGTGCCGGGTTGCCAAGCGGATTCGTGATCGTAATCGTGAGCAGGCTCGGCTCACCGACGACAATTTGATCCGGCAGGAACGACTTGGTGATCGTCAGGTTCGCGGGATCGCCAACCGTGAATCCGGCGGACTCGGCGTAATCATCGCCTGTGCCGTCGTTCGGCGTCGAATCCGGGTCATATTGATCGCTTGTCGTGACCTGAGCCGCGTTCGCTGCGATATCGCCCGATGCCGTGACCTGAACGGTGACTGTGATCGTGATCGGCGTGCTCACGGCGGCATTGGCGAATAAGCACGTCACATCTTGACCCACCCAATTGCAGTCCGCCGGGGTCACGTTCGTGATCGTCAAACCAACGGGTACGCTGTCGAATACGGTGACGTTTTCCGCCGCATCCGGTCCATCGTTCGTCAGCGTGATCACATAATCAAATGTGTCGCCAAAGTTCGCCGTACCGGGTCCCGTCTTGGTGAGCGAGAGATCAGCCGCCGCCGGAACTTCAAAGCCAAGCGATGTGGCGTAGTCGTCGCCCGTGCCATCGTTCGGCGTCGAGTCGGGGTCTTCAACACCGCTGGCGGTGACTTGCGCATTCGCATCACCCACCACAC
>JAPKMU010000217.1 GCA_026645745.1 Anaerolineae bacterium
GCACGAACACGACCACACGTTTGACCCGTGATCTTTCGTTTCAGGGCGCGCCGCAGTGGAGTCCTGACGGGGAATACATTGTTTACGAAAGCTATCAAGGGAACAACCTTGATATTTACTTGATGCGCGCCGACGGTTCAGAACCGCCGATTCGTCTGCCTTCAAGCAGCGATGCGCCGGATTTCTCGCCCGTATGGAGTCCCGATGGGCGTTCGCTTGCGTTTGCCTCATGGCGGGATGGAAATCAAGACCTGTATGTGTTCTCGCTCGATGATCAGAGCGTAACCAATGTCACGAACACCCCAACGCGCAGCGAAGATTATCCCGCCTTCAGCCCGGATGGGCGGTCAATTGCCTACAGCGCGCTGGACGAAGGGCTTGAAAAAGTCTTTGTCGTCACGCCGAGTGCGAGTGATATTCAGGTGATCGGGCGCGGGCGTGCTCCGGCATGGTCGCCCGATGGGCAAGCGGTGATCGCGGCGGTGGACAGCATTGACGGCACACAGTTGGTCGCCATTCCGTTTGGTGGGGCAGGGGTGATTACCCCCGTTTTGCAGGTTCAAGCGGGGTCAACCAGCCCGTCTTGGACATCGACGCCGCTCCCGCCCGCATTGATTAGCGGCGGCGGACTTCCGCCTGCTTCGGCAAGCGCGCTGTATGTGGAACAGGAGCGGCGCTTGTTGGTCGATCCGCCGTATCAGTTGGCGGCGATCAATGTCACCGTCGATCAGCCCTCGTTGAGTGATCGCGTGAACGATTCGTTTAATGCGCTCCGACTTGCCGCAAATGATCACGCCGGATGGGATGTGCTCGGTCGCCTTGATGATGCGTTCTGGGAAATTGATCGCCCGCCCTCACCGGGGGAACTCATCCGAAGCTGGTTCAAAACCGGGCGCGCATTCGGGTTGATTCGCGCCGATATCATTGGTAATCCACCGACGCTCGAAATCGTCCGCGAAAACATCGGTGTTGAAACCTATTGGCGCGTCTATATCCGTGTAGCCGAAGAATTCCAGAGTGGGCTGCTTGGTGAACCACTCCGCAGCATGCCTTGGGACTTTGAGAGCCGAACCACAGGTGATGTTGAGGCGTATGATCAAGGTGGGCGCTTGAAAAACGAGATGCCCTCCGGCTATTACATTGATTTCACGCAGTTGGCACAAGATTATGGATGGATGCGTATGCCTGCCGGAAGCGATTGGCGTGCCAACATCAACAGCGTGAATTACTGGTTGTTCGTCAAAGCTGATGGCTTAAGCTGGTATGACGCTATGCGTGAACTTTACGCTGAAGGTGTCTTGATCAACTTTGCACCAACGCCAACACCCGCTGGTTCATAAGGGAGCGAAAGCAGTATGCAGCGATCCGGCGGAATGCCTGTTTTTGTGGTCGTGGTGTTGGTTATCGCGGTTTTTGGTGGGGTGGTGTACTTTAATTCGCGCCCAACCGGAGAAATGCGCGTAATCATCCCCGAACAAGCCGAGCCGACGCAGCCGGAAGTCTCATGGCAGTCGATTTTGCGCGAAGGATTCGGCAGTGACAGCACCCCATTGGCGACTGTCCCGCTTCCGACCGGGGAATTTGTTCCACCCACGATTCCAGCAGGTGGTCAGATCACGATGACGCCGTTCGCGCCGGGATCACTCGGCGTAAATGATGCGTTTACCACACTCGCCGCAGCAACGCCTACCCGCGCCGTTTCTAGCCCAACACCGCTTGCCACGGCGATTCCTCTGACGGTTGTCGCCGTCACACGGCAAGCACGCGAGTTCCAACCACCGCCATTGATCCCGCCGCTCTCCCATGATCCGCTTGGGCGCGATCACTATTGGCTGCGCCGCCCGGTCGATTCCAATGCTTTGAATAATCGCGGGCTGTTCTATTATGCCTACGGCTCGGATGGACCGGAGAATCAATGGCGCATTCACACCGGAATCGACATGCCAAACCCCATCGGTGAGACGGTGCGCGCCGCCGGAGATGGTACGGTGTTATGGGCGGCTCAAGACTTCCAAAGCACATTCTCCTATGGCAATGTTGTGTTCATTCAACACGACTTTGGCTACGACGGACAGCTTGTTTATACGCTGTACGCCCATCTTGCCGCGATCCTCGTTTTTGAGGGACAGCGCGTACAGGCGGGCGATCCGATTGGGTTGGTTGGGAATACCGGACAGGTGAGCGGTCCGCACGTCCATTTTGAAGTGCGGTTAGGCAGTAATGATTACGGTGCGACCGTGAACCCGCAGTTGTGGATGGTTCCGTATGTCAATACGGGGATCATCGCTGGTCGCGTGCTGGATGCAAACGGAAACGACGTCATGGATACTGATGTGACGATCCGCAGTTACGGAACGGGGTTGGTGGTTGATACCACGACGACATATGTATTCCGGGGAACAGCGGTCGATGTCAACCCTGATCCGATCTGGCGCGAAAATTTCGTCGTCGGTGATGTTCCCGTTGGTCGCCATGAAGTGGTCGCGATTGTAAACGGTGAACGCTTGACCCAAGTCGTGAATGTGGTCGAAGGCACAACTACATTTGTAGAACTCCGCCCCGATGTGCCTGAGCCGGAATCAGGCGGTTGAGAGCGTTGGGAAAGCGTCACTATCGCGTATTGTCGCAAGAAAAGGTTCGGACTATACTCGGTTCTCTTGCAGTAAGCGCAAGGTTCTCCGTTAGAAAGGGATGCTCCATGCTTATGAAAAGGCTGCGGCATGTGCCGTTGTTGTTGATGATTGTCCTTGCGGCGTTCGCTGTGAGCGCCCAAGATGGACGCGCGCTCACGTCTGGCGCACCCGTCACTGGTACGCTTAATAGTGCCAATTTCGTTCAGGTCTACACGATCCAAGCTGCCGCAGGCGATTCGCTCAATGCTGTCGCCTCAAATACGCTCGGTATTCCGCTGGCAATCGTGATCACGGATGCGTCCGGTAATCTCGTAGGTCAGGCGACCGACGAAGCGGTTACGGGCGAAGTCACCGCATCCGCTTCGTCTTTGAGCGGCGGCATGTACTACATCACGGTGTTTAAGGCGGCTGGTGTCGCCAGCGCGGCTGATGTTCCGTTCACGCTCACCGCGTTTATCGCGACGGCGGGTGAAACGACCGACACCGCGCCTACGCCGGAAGTGATCACAACCGAACAGGCGACTGCCGAAGTCGTGTCGGATGCTGGTGGTCAACTTTTGACCACGACAGGCATGGTAATCAACCTCAATTGGGGGACGATCTCCGACCTTGACCTTGAAGTGCGTGATCCCATCGGGGGTTCGCTCTACTTCCAAACGCCGACGGTTGCCAGCGGCGGCACGCTCGGTCCGAATGTTAACCAAGGTTGTGCAAATACCACCCCGAACGCGACCGAAACCGCTTCTTGGTCTCCCGGCGGCATCCCGACCGGAAGCTATGAATTGCTGGTTTATTATCAACAGGGCTGCGAAGGCGAAACTCCCGTCACGTTCACCATTACGGCGGCGGTTGATGGCGTCAGCCTAGGGCAAACCGAAGGCACGCTCCTTCCCGGTCAGGTCTATGTGACCAGCCTTGTTGTTCGCGCCGATGGGACATCCGGCTTTACCGGCATGAGCGGCGTTGTCGCTGATCAGATTCTCCCGGATACCGCTGCCAATATCGTCGCCACTGCTTCACCGCTCACCATCGGATCCGCAGTCAACGGTGCGTTAAGCACCCAAAACCCCTATGACTCGTATTCGTTTACGGTTCAGGCGAATGAGTTCATTTCCATCAGCATGAACGCGACGACCGGAAGCCTTGATACCTTCCTGCTGCTTCTCGATCCACAGGGAAGTATTGTCCGCTCGAACGATGATGCTGCTGATGGCGTTACCAACTCTGCGATTAACAATGCACTGCTGACGGTTCCCGGTACGTACACGATTGTTGCTACGCGTTACGGTAAGCGGGTGGGCGGCACAGAAGGGAACTACACCCTCAGCCTGAGCACACAGGTGAGCAGCCTGCCTGAAGAATTCTTGAATCTGCCGCGCGGCGTTCTGGAATTCACGCTGCTGTGGGATACCGATGATGACCTTCAACTGCTTGTGCGTGATCCAGCAGGTGACGCCGTCTTCGATGATTCGCCAACCGTTCGCAGCGGCGGCACGCTCGCCGCAGATGGCAACGTGAACTGTGTTCCCGCCGCGACTTCGACGCCGTTCTCTTACGTGTATTGGCCCACTGCGCCGCGCCCGGGTATTTACGAAATCGAAGTGTGGTTCCAAAGTGAATGCAGCACCGCGAACGCCGCCAACTTCAACTTGATCGCCACCTACAACGGTCAGGAAGTGTTTAACGTCTCCGCCGAGCCAATCTTGGGCGAACGCTACTTGATCAGTTTCACGCTCAACCCGGACGGGACGATTGCGCTCAGTGACGGCGGAATCATCACTGGCTTGGATTCGCTGCCGTATCAGGCAGAAACTGAGAATGCGATCCTCATCACAGCGGGTGTGCCGATCAACGGCAGCATCACACAGGACAATAAATTTGACCTGTATGTGTTTGATGCTGAAGCAGGGGATTTGATCTCCATTGCGATGAATGGCACAAGCGGTACGCTCGATCCGGCGCTTTATTTGGTAGGTCCGTTCGGCAATTTGATCGCTGAAAACGATGATACAGTTCCCGGTGAAAATCGAAACTCGTTCATCGCTAATCTCACCTTGCCAGAAAGCGGACGGTACATTATCATAGCCACACACTTCGGCGCGTTATACGGCGGGACAACGGGCACTTACTCTGTAACGCTGACGCAGCTTAACTGAAATCCTAATCGAAAGTTAACATGGGGCAGCAGCATTGTTGCGCTGCTCCATGTTCTAATCTAGCCGCTCAAGACACATCCGTGATGAAAGCGACATGCCCATGAAATCTCGCCTCCTGCTGTTGAGCCTCGCTGCTCTGGCAACGCTTATTGTGCTGTCTGGGTGCAGCGCGCCCGCTCTGCGCGACCCCAATCTTTTGCAGGACACCAGTTTGATCACAGGCGAACCCTGCGGTGCGCCGTGCTGGCGCGGTATCATACCGGGGGTCACTACTTGGAGCGATGCGCTCACCATCTTGGAAGATGATGCAACGCTGGAAAGTATCAATCAGCAGCAGGATGAAGAAACTGGTGCGCGCATTGCCGATTGGCAGCAGCGCAGCGGTACGGCTGGATGCTGCCAGATGTACAGCGCCGATGGTGAAATTGTCGATCTCGTGTTCGTACGCGTTGCGCCGACTATGACGCTGAGCGAGTTGTTCGAAGTACACGGTGAACCGACCTACGCCCTCAGCACCGAGTTTTCTGGCGATCAAGCGATCATCAACCTGATTTACCCCGAAACGCCGATGGTGATCTATGCCTTTGTTGCAGGCAATCAAGGGGCGCTTTCGGAAACCAGCGAGGTTATTGGCATCCTGTACTTGACTCAGGATGATATGGAACTGCTTGTTTCGACAAGCAACTTACATGCGTGGACGGGCTATGCGCCTTACTCTGAATACAGCCCTGAGGCTGAATTTGAAGTGACGCCGAGCATTACGGTCACGCCTGAAGGCGCAACCGCAGAACCGGATGCGACCGATGAGCCTAGCCGCGACGGAACGCCTGAAACGACGAGTGAAGGTGCAGCCGATGAACCGACGCCGGAAGCAACAGCAGGAAGTTAATTCTGACCATCAGCCCAAACCGTATCATTTTCCGGCGGAAGGCGCCTTCAACGGGCGCGATTGAGCCGCCGCCAGTTGAAGGAGCCTAAAGGAATGACGGAACTGAATACCGAAAACACTGAAGTAAACATTGAACCAAGCAATGAAGTGAGTGCCGAAGTCGTCGCTGCATCGCCAAAATCGATCAACGATCTGCGCGTCGGCATGGAACTGAAAGGCAAAGTCAAGCGCATCGAGCTGTACGGCGCGTTTGTCGATGTCGGTATTGGCACGGATGGCTTGCTGCATATTTCCCAGTTGGGGCAGCCTGTCCGTAACGTCGAAGATGTCGTGAACACCGGTGATCAAATCTCCGTGTTCGTCCTCCGCCTTGATCCGGTGCAGGGGCGTATCGCCCTGTCGCTCCAGAAGCCTGCCGCGATGTCGTGGGATGACATCAAGGAAGGCATGACGGTCACGGGCAAAGTCGTCAAGTTGGAAAAATTCGGCGCATTCGTTGATTTTGGCGCAGAACGCCCCGGCATGATCCATGTCTCTGAGATGGCGAACGGTTACGTTGCGTCCCCCGGCGATGTGGTCAAAGAAGGTGATGAAGTCACTGCTTCGGTGATCAAGGTCAATCGCAAGAAACGCCGCATCGACCTGAGCATCAAGGCGCTGGAAGCCCCGCCCGAACCCGTCAAGGTCGTGCCGGATGAACCGGAAGAACACGTGCCGAACGCGATGGAACTGGCGTTCCGCAAAGCTTACAAGGCGAGCGGAGAAGACTTCCCCGAACCTCAGTACGAGGATCGGCGCTGGAGCGGCAAAGATGACCGCAAACGCCGTGATAAGAAGGGCGGCGACAAACGCAATCGCCAGCGCGAATACGATGATATTTACGATCGTACGCTGCGCGGCGGACGCTAAATAACGCACTAATCTAGGAATGAAAAAGCGCTCAATCGAGCGCTTTTTCATTGCGTCTATCGGCTTCGGACTATGCGGCGTCCGGCTGCGGTGCGCGGAAGCTTTGATACAGGCGAATGCCAGAAATGATCAACAGCAGCGTCATGATCACATGGGCGGTCAAGCAGTACGGGCAAAGCGCGCCGAACACCGTTATCGACACGTAGAACGTCAAATAACAGTGATACAGGAAACCAAACAGGGTGATCCCGAACATCATCACCTTGCCCCAATCGCGCAGCAAGCCGATTCGCGTTTCGAGAAGCAGAATCGTGAGCAGCGTCACATGCGTGAGGAATCCAAGCAGGGCAGTCGGGATGCGAATACTCGGACTCAGCGTGAGTTCTGCCCACGCGCTGTTTTCTAACAATGAGCAGTTAAATACGCCCGATTCCGCGCACTGAAGTTGTTGGTTGGTGAGTTTCTGAAAACTCATATAGCCCGTCACGGCAAGCGCGCATAAGACGAGAACGACTGCGATTCCGCGCAGCGTAACACGTGAGCCGCGTTGAACGTTTGATGCAGGGTTAATTGCAGCGCTTTCGCGCTGCGTCTGATTGGCGGCGGACATCCATACTTCCTTGACTATTCAGGTAAACGTAGCACGCGAACTTGAAAGACTTCTCCCTCAACGGCTTCGGTGACGCCTTCGGGGAGGATCAACAAACCATCTGCTTTCACCATCGACGAAATCGCCCCTGAACTCTGCGTTCCGGTGGCACGTGCGACCCATCGGTTTGCGATCTGTTGAAGTGTAACACGGATATAACTGCGCCGCCCATCGCTGGTTATGCGTTCACCCAATGCTGCCGTAATCGTCTGCGGTTGATCCTGCCGACCGCCTAACTTAAGCAATGTCGGGCGCACAAATACGTCAAAGGTGACCATCGCGCTGACAGGATTGCCCGGCAAGCCGAAAAAGGGTACGCCGCCGATCTGACCATAAGCGAGCGGTTTGCCGGGGCGCAGATTGATCCGCCAGAAGTTGATTTCACCCATTTCTTCCATGACGCCGCGTACCAAGTCAGCCGTTCCGACTGATACGCCTGCCGAACTAACAATGACATCTGCTTTCCAATCAAGCGCCGCCTGAAATGCCCGCCGAACGGCGTCTCGTTGATCGCGTGCTGAAGGGACAGTGTAAGCGATTCCGCCGTACTGGGTGATTAAGCCCGCCAGTGTGTAGGCGTTGACATTGTGGATTTTGCCCGGTGCAAGTGGTTGACCGACTGGAACCAGTTCATCGCCGCTGCTGATGATCGCCACACGCGGTTGACGCACGACTGGAATTTCTGCCATCCCTTGAGCCGCCAAAACGCCGAGCGCTGCCGGATGGATGAGCGTTCCTGCTGTCAAAAATACTTCGCCCGCGTGAATATCTTCACCGACCGGACGGACGTAATCTCCTGCTTTTACTGCCTTCAGCACACCAACGGATTCCGGCAGCATGATGTGATCTCCGGCTGACCATGCTGCATCGGTGTCTTCAACCGGAACAACCGCGTCTGCGCCTTCAGGAATCATCGCCCCCGTCATAATTCGCGCTGCTTCGCCTGTCTGTAGAGTGAACGCCGGAGCGATTCCAGCGGGGATATCCCCGATCACCCGTAGACGAATCGGCGCTCCTCGCACATCGTCGGCACGCACGGCAAAGCCATCCATGCTTGAATTTGCGAATGGTGGCAGGCTGAACGGCGCAACCGCATCTTGCGCCAGCACGCGCCCCAGTGCCTGCTCAAGGGGAATCAACTCGGTGGGAAGGCGGGCAAAATGAGCGAGGATACGATCAAGCGCATCGGGGACAGAGAGCAAATCCGACACGGTAAGACTCCAAGTAAACCGAAACATAACGGGAGATTATACCGATTTCTTGCACGGACGGATGTTATCTCTTGTCTAAATTGGGGTACAATAGGTTAACGTCTCGACCAGTCGCGCAGCCGTAACCAAACCGATGACTCCTACAAGTATAGCAGTTCTCAGTCTCTCATCATTGATAGGCGCGCTGCCGGATCTTTCCCCAAGTGATCGGCTGCTCATAGAACGCGCGTATCACAAAGCGGAAAAAGCGCACGAAGGGGCATTCCGCAAGAGCGGTGAACCCTACTTCACGCACTGCGTCGCGGTTGCGCAGATGCTCGCGGAAATGCGGCTCGACGCTGAAGCGATTGCGGCTGCGCTCATGCACGATCTGATTGAAGACACCCCGATCACCTACGAAGAACTGCGTGCCGAATTCGGCAAAGATGTTGCCGATATCGTCAACGGCGTGACAAAGCTCAAAATCCTGCCCAAAACCAGCCCGGATGGGACGATCCGCGCGAAAGACGCGCGCGAGATGGAATACATCCGCAAAATGGCGCTGGCGATGGGTGACGACGTGCGGGTGATGATCGTCAAGCTGGCGGATCGCCTCCACAATATGCGCACGCTCGGTTATATGCCAGTTGAGAAGCAGCAGCGGATCGCGCAGGAGACGCTTGATATTTTCGCGCCGCTGGCAAACCGCCTCGGTATCTGGCAGATCAAATGGGA
>JAPKMU010000218.1 GCA_026645745.1 Anaerolineae bacterium
ATCGTTGGAATATGGCGAGTGGCTTCATCCTCACGAAGCTGCCGTAGGACTTCAAACCCGTTCATCCCCGGCATAAGGATATCGAGCAGGATAACATCTGGCTGTAAACTTCGGGCGCTTTCCAGCGCAGCAATTCCATTATTGACCCGCTCGACGCGAAAACCTTCACGCTCGAAAATGTGCTGTACCATCAACGTGGTATTGATTTCGTCGTCAGCGACCAAAACCAGTGGCGCGTCTGCATTTGTCGGCATACTTTCCTACCATCCATCTCTGCATGTGAGGGTCGGACGCTGTCCCTTTTGGACACATTCTATGATACTATCTGTACCTTCATCATATAGGCGATATGTGCTTGAATGCAAAAGCAATTCTCTCAGTCAAGTGATGTGCGGCGGTCTATCCTTCTTGGCATAGCAATTGGGTTGGGAATCGGGCTTGTGTTTGCTGCCGGTTTCTTCTTCCGTGATGTTGTCGATCAGGTACAGGCGGCTTCGGTAGGTGTCGTTCCTGAGGCAGGTGACTACGTTCTGCTTGAGGAAATACAGGCATTGCTAAACGAACATTTCTTGCGAGATCAGCCAGATTTTACACACCGCCAGTATGGGGCAGTGCGTGGACTGCTGCAATCGTTGGGGGATCCCTATACTTTTTTTATTGATCCACCAGTCGCAGCGACCGAATCAGATACGCTGGCGGGAACCTACGGCGGAATCGGTGTTCAAGTGACGCGCAGCAGTATAGGCGAAGTCGTCTTGTATCCGTTTGCGGACAGCGCAGCGGAACGATCCGGAATCATTGGCGGTGATGTGCTGCTGGCGATCAACGGCGTCCCGGTTGATCCGATGTTAGGGACAGACGCAATCGATCAGCAGCTTCGCGGTGAAGTCCGCGCCGGAAACGGTGTTGAAATTACACTGCGCAAGTTGGAAGACGGCAGCGAACAAACGCTTTTCATCGAATTCGATGTGATCAATGTGCCATCTGTGATTTGGCGTGTACTTCAAGAAGATGCGCGAATCGGGTACATTCAGATTTTACGTTTCACAGCCCGCACACCTGAAGAACTGCGTCAGTCAATCACACAGTTGAACGATGCTGAAGTAGGGGCGCTTATTGTTGATTTGCGCGACAACAGCGGCGGTTTATTACAAGAATCCATTGAAGTCGCGGATGAATTCATTGATCAGGGCGTGATCGTGTACGAGCGCGATAACCAGAGTGAACGCGCGTTTTCTGCCGAACCGGGTGGGGCGGCGTCCGCATTTCCTTTGATTGTGCTCGTCAATGAGCGAACAGCCAGCGGTGCTGAACTTGTTGCTGGAGCGCTGCAAGACCTTGAGCGTGCATTTCTGATTGGAAGACCAACTTTTGGAAAAGGGACGGTTCAGCGGATTTTTCCGTTATCGGATTCGTCTTCGCTGCATGTAACATCGGCAGAATGGTTAACTCCTAACCGGCAGCCGTTTGGCGAAGATGGCTTGCAACCGGATATGATTCTTGAACCCGACCCGAACGGGCGAGATGTGTTTTTGGAAGCCGCCGTCCGCGCTTTACAGCAGGATGCGCTGGCGGAAAGCAGTGGAACATGAGTGACGGCATAAAGGTGATCGCTCGCAATCGCAAGGCGAGTCACGATTATCATCTCGAACAGACTTTTGAGGCAGGCGTCGCGCTAATGGGAGCGGAGATCAAGTCGATCCGCGCCAACCGAATCAATTTACAAGACGGCTACGTGGAATTCCGCGATGGTGAGTTATGGTTGTTGAACGTTCATATCTCACCGTACGAGCAGGGCGGTATTTATGGCACGTTTGAGCCAATGCGTCCGCGCAAACTGCTGCTGCATAAGCGTGAAATCGCGTTAATTATCAGCCGAATCTCGGAACGGGGTTATACGTGTGTGCCAACGTCGATTTATCTGCGCAAAGGACGCGCCAAGTTTGAGATTGCGCTTGCCAAAGGTAAGAAGACGTATGACAAACGCGCAGCAATCGCCAAGCGCGATTCAGACCGCGAAATTCGTCAAGCGATGAAAGAGAATTTCCGCGACTAGCCACCCTATGATCCCGAATATCGGCGATCCGGCTTTTATTTCACTCGCGCTTGTTAAGCAAACGCTGAAGGAGATGCGCGACGCATCCAAGCCAACCGAACCAAACCCGCTTGAGCAAATGTTGTTGGTCGAAGAGCGGATACTTGACCGCGCGATGCCGCGCACCGCTCACGCGCGAACATTTGCTCTCTATGACGTCCTGATCGAACTCATTGAAACGGAATTCGCAGCAGTCAGGCGCGCTCATAATCTGCCAACGCCAGAGTCTGAGTGGCAAATTGCCCAATATCATGACGCGCTGATCCGCGATTCTGTGCTGAATAATCCACTTCTAATCGAATACAGCTTGTTGTATCACATTTATGCACGCCCTGATCTGGCAGTTGAAGCGGCAAATGCAGCCGAGTGGCTCAACGTGAGCGTGCGTACTATCGAGCGCCATCTGGATTCAGGCGTGAAGCGGTTCACCTATGATCTCATCGCGGCGGAGCGTGCAGCACGCCGAGCAAACCAACGGCGACTGCTGCTTAATAGGTTGCCATCGAGCAAAGGGCGTTTTTTTGCCGGTCATGAAGTGTTGTTCGCACACGCAAATGCTCTGTTAAGTCAGCGAAGCCCCGCGCACCTTCTGCTCACAGGTAATGCTGGAATTGGGAAGACTGCATTCGCCGAGACGCTAATTCGTCAGTGGATCGAAGGAAATTTGATCGCTGATGTTATTTGGATCGAAGCGCCGGACTATGCAGCGCAGCTGCGGGCAGCACTTGAAAGCTGTCTGATCCCTGACGGGCTGAGGATTGATCTGCGTGACGTTTTGACTCGCGCCCCACAACCTATCGTGATTGTGTGTGATAGGTGCGAACGACTGCTGGAGCGGGATGCTAACGCGCTTGATGAACTGCTGCTCGAAGGGGATTCCGCCGTGTATATCCTCACCAGCCGCCGCTACGAAGCGCTAACGAATATTGGCATGTCGATTGAGATTTCGCCGCTTACATTTCCGGATGCCTATCGTTTATTGAAGCAAACATGGAACGAAGTAGAAGGTGACCCGCTGACAGAGCACGAAGCCGAAGCGCTTTATGGTGAACTGGGAGGCAATCCGGAAGCATTGATCACGGTTGCGCGGCGGCGGAATGTTGAAACTTGGGGACAAATCCGCCACTTGATTCATATGCGAACGTTTGGAGACGTGTGGTCGGCAGTTCAACCGGATTCACGGCGCTTATGGGTCATGGCTTCGGTTTGCGGCACGGATTTAGCGAATACGCTCACTATGACGCGCGATGCCGGTATTGCCGAGGTGGATGCATGTTTCGCTGAACTTAGGCGCTGGTCAGTGGTTGAACCTGAAAGCGATCAGCTAACGGTCGGCGCACTACGCTATATCGAATCTGCTTCTCAAACCGAAGAACAGGTCAGTGCGGAGATCATGTGGGTTCTTCAGCAAATCGAATCGACGCTTGGCAGCGGAGTACGCACGAATTATTTGTTGGTTGAGAACATACTCCATCGGCGCTGGCTGCCCTTCGATACACAGCGTCGAAACGCATGGGTGCTGGTTGGCGCTCAAGAGGGGGTTGAGCGCGGGAATGCGGCTCTGTGGGCAGAATGGCTGCGTCAGCTTCCGGTTACAGAGCATACCTATGAGACGATGCGTTGGTACAGTGTAGCGCTCCGCCGCTTAGGAAGGTGGAATGATGCGGCTCAGGTGCTCGATGAGGTCATCAACAGCAGCGGTCATAAAGGCATGTTTGCGGAGCAAGCGCGCGCAATCGTCGAATTGGCGGTCATTGAGCGCTTCGGCGGACGATTTGACCACGCACTGGCATTGTTTGAACAGGCGGCGAACACTGCGTCACGATACGCGCCAGAATTGCTCACGCGGTTGGCATTGGAGCGTGGACGCATCTTGCTTGATCGCAGCGCAAGCGCACAAGCGCTGGATGCACTGGCTTCGTTACCAGAAACCGCTGAGGTGCTTCTGCTTAAGTGTGAAGCGTATTTGTTGTCAGGCTTCTTTGGGGAATGCCGTAAACTCGCGGAACTGCTGCTTCAGCATGACCTAAGCGATGCCCAGTGTGCGGCGCTGCACACGCTGATTGGGCGTAGCTATGCAGGTGACGGCGATCATGAGACCGCACAGCGTTATTTTGCCAGCAGCTTAGGCATTGCAGAGCGCAGTGGCGATCCGCTGGCGATTGCGCGTGCTCAGGGGAATTTCGGGGCAGGGCTGTACCAACTTGAGAATAATGAGGATGCGCGAGTGGCACTCGAATACGCGGCGGGAGAACTTCGACGGCTAGGGGATCGGGTGGGGCTGGCAGTGGCGCTTCATAATCTTCAATTGGTCGAAATTCGTCTTGCCCGTTGACGTGGCGCAAAAACAGGGTACAATGACATTATGCGCTCATAGCTCAGTGGATAGAGCATTGGTCTTCGGAACCAACGGTCGGGGGTTCGAATCCCTCTGGGCGCGCTGGTGGTCAGGATATAGGGTTGATTCTCCCCATATTGCTGGGTACAATTCGGGTCTATGCTCCATTCGTCTAGAGGCCTAGGACGCAGCCCTCTCAAGGCTAAAACACGGGTTCGAATCCCGTATGGAGCAAAAGCTGTAATACCCTCTTCGCATAAAACACCCCTAATACTTCACATGATTGCTATGGATTTTAGATTTTCATCCTCATGGGGTGCGACCTGAGTGATTGGATACCTTGCGTAGAATGTTGTTCCCGCTTCTGGTGTTGATTCGAAATAGACTCTGCCACCAAGATAGCGCTCAGTTAGCAATTTCATGCTATATGTCCCCAGCCCTCGCCCCGCGCCTTTCGTTGAAAATGACCGGTTAAATATTTGCAGTTGAATGTCCCGAGGCATGTACGTTGAATTATGGACGGAAAAGACGACTGTCTCGGTATCTGCGGTATACGAAAGGGTAACTCTGCTTCCGGGTTCAGATGCTTCGAGGGCATTCTTGATCATATTCCCAATCACACGCCCCAAGAGGGTTTTGTCAGAAGTCATCATAAGCGCCTGATCGCCTGTTGAGAGATCAATATACCGCTCTGCAGCAACCTGATGATAGCTGAACTGGCGCGCCAGCCCTTGGAGAAACGGCGCGACACTAAATGCGGACGGCGTTGGTTGCAGCTCACCACTTTCTGCTGCAACTAAGTCTCGTTGACTGCGAATTTCATCAACCAATCGATGTGACGCCCGGTACAAATCGTCAATCATATTGAGAGCTTCAGATGGATCGCGTTTCAAAATGTCGGTAGACATAGACAGTATGCCAGCCGTATTGAGAACGTCGTGGAAGAAAATTCGCTCTAGGGCGCGACGACGTTTTTCGCCGGCAATGTCTGTAAGCGTAAATACCGTAAAACGCCGACCCGCTATCTCAAGAGGCTTTGCTACTGCCTGTAGATCAAGTGAATCTCCATTTTGGAGCATAATTCGACACTCTTGAGTTGATTGAACCCCATGAATGCTGCTCAGGATTGCCCGTACTGCACCGCAGTTCCGGCAGGATTCCGCTGTTCCACAGCCGCCATCCGTTTCTTTTGCATGAATACATCCAATCAACTCACCCGGACGCAGCCCTAAAACCTCACTTCGCCTTCTGAGATTCAGCAATTGCAGACAGGATTCATTAGCGAACACGGCTTGACGCTGTTCATTGAGTATCAGCAAAACATTCGGAACGGCATCGAGCGTTGCGCTTACTACCGCAGACTTTACACAGGTGTCTGCATCTTGCTCAATTTGTGTCACTGCTGCACGTTCAGCGGGTGCAAATTGTGTAGGTAGCACGTTCAAGATTGACCCCTTCCCACAATGCTTTAGAATGTCGCATCTAGCATGTATTGTAGTACAATGTAGACTTTGTGATTCGTTAATTGTTTACTCGTGACTTGTTTCTCGACGCGATGCGCCTCTCAGTTCACATGGAAAGAATCGGCAGTCGATCATTCGCGGATGATCAAGTCGGGACACGGTTGCGTATTTGTGCTAGAATGAACGGGATGAAATTGTTCCCTATCTTCCCGATACTCTCGATGCCTCTGCTAAGACCACAGAGTTTTGTGTGCTTTTGCTCTGAGAATCCTCTTATGAGAAATCTCGTTACTCCTACTCCTAGGGGGCGGGAGTTTTTCTTTTTACTTGGGTGACTAACATGGCGAAATCTTCGCTTACCCCGGATATACTGGTCGATATTCTGGCGCGTATTCCAGAAGGCTTTGTTCACCGAGGCGTCTTAGCCGATAAACGTAACAGTGGACCCAAAGGCGACGCCGCTATCAAACAGGCGGTTGAGCAGGGGAAAATCGGGCGCGATGGCTCGTTCTTGTACGACAAGACGCGCTTGACAGAGAACCAGATGCGCGAATTGGCGAGTTGGTCACGCCCATCACTTCCCCACGTAACGGGTGACGGGAAATACCTTCAACCGACAATTTGGGAACAGCGCAAACGGCGGCGGCGGCAGTTCGATAACCCGATGTACCTTCGTTTATTTGACCAATTGGCTGAAGGCAAAGGGTATTTTACGCCGGATCAAGTGCGCTCGATGGCGAATGATCAACCGATTCTGGCAAATCTTGTCCACTCAGGCGCACTCGATGAAGTGAGTGGTTTCATTTACGATCCCTTGATGCTCAGCCAATCCACCATTGATGAAGTGATTCGCAAACAGCAGTTTGCTCCTCTGCGGAATGCGATAGCGGCATATTTACTGCAAAAGCCGGGTGCAGTCGCACCGGTAGACGAGTTGATTAAGCAGTTCGGCGACGGAACACAAGATGCGCTCACGCTCGGCGGTCTCGTCGTGTTTGAAGTGCGCCCAGAAGATGAAGGGCACACATCAGCATGGGTGCGGCTGGAAAACGCAGATTCCAAACAAAGCCTCGAAACAGCATTGAAATCGCTTAGGGTGCCAGATGAAGCATGGAAAGACGCGCTGCGTGAGGCAGGATCAGTCATGCGTCCCGGAGCAATGGAAGGAAAGACCGATCGCGGGCGTGTAATTGCGCATAGTTATACGCTTGCGGGGGCTGCCAAACGGCTAGGTGTAGGTGAACAAGCACTTTCTACTGCGCTTCACGAAGGGCGCTTGAGTGCATTTGCTGACCCGGAAGGGGTGACGCGTATTTCGGCGGAGGTCATCGAGATGTTGGTGCATGATTCCGCATACCTTGATCAGATTGCTGCGTATGAACTGATCAAAGTTCGTGATCTTGCGGTCGCGTGTGATGTCAATTACGGCACCATGCGAAAGCGCATCAACAAATCGAAGATTGACCAAACGGCACTGCGTTGGGGGGAGGTACGTGGGCGATGGGGGCTACCGGACACCCTTCACGAGTTCAAACTCTTACTGCGTGAAAAGCTTGATCTGCGCAAGATGGCGCGCACTGAACGCATCGCAGAGCGGGATCGCATCCTTGTTGAGCAGCGACGGCTTCTTCAAGAACAACGTGATCGTGAACGCCGCGAACGCGACGAACTGCGTGCGAAATTGGTTGCGGCATTTCCGGCATGGCGTCATGAAGGACGTGCGGATCAGCAGATCACGATTCATGTGGGACCGCCAAACAGCGGTAAGACGCACATGGCGCTTGACCGGCTGGCGCAGGCAGAGAGTGGTTGGTATCTCGCGCCGCTGCGCTTATTGGCATTTGAGATTTTTGACCGCTTGAACCGACGCGGCGTCCTCTGTAATTTGCTCACTGGCGAAGAATTCATCCCGATCCCGGGTGCGACGATCACCGCTGCCACGATTGAGATGTTTGATCCGCGCAGCAGCGGGGAAGTCGTGATCATCGACGAAGCGCAAATGGTCGCTGATCCGGATCGTGGATGGGCGTGGACGCGAGCGATAATGGAATCGCAGTCGCCAGAAATCCGTGTGATTTGCCCACCAACGGCGCAGAAATTGATCGAACAGATGGCAAAAGCGGCAGCAATTCCGCATAACGTGATCACGCATGAACGGCTTGCACCGATTGAGGTTTCCAAGAAGCATTGGTCGCTTAAGGAACTGCCGCCGCGCACGATTTTGGTCGCATTTTCGCGTCAGAGTGTGCTGCATCTCAAAACCGAACTCGAGCGCATGAAGCGCACTGTCTCGGTCATTTACGGCAATCTACCTCCTGAAGTGCGCCGCAAACAGGCGGATCGATTCGCGTCCGGGCAGACGGATATTTGTGTGGCAACGGATGCAGTTGGCATGGGATTGAATCTTCCGGCGGATAATGTCGTCTTCTACGAACTGCAAAAGTTTGACGGTAAAAAGGTGCGTTCCTTGACCCCGAGCGAAGTCCAGCAGATCGGCGGACGCGCCGGGCGCTATGGCTTGTCGCAAGCGGGTGAGGTTGGCGCAACCAACCGGCGCGATCTGAATCTCGTTAAGCAGTTATTTTTTGCACCGCAGCCGCATTTGACCCATGCCCGAGTTGCGCCAACCGTCGATGACTTGGAAATGATCCCCGGCAGTCTAGCAGAGAAGCTCGATCAATGGGCATCGCTTCAAAGCGTACCCGACTCGCTGCGCAACGCGATTCGCACGGCAGACCTGACGGAGCGCATCGAATTAGCGCGGATGCTTACGGATGAGGAAATCGAACGTTTGGGGTTGGCGACTGCGATGAAGTTGATCAATGCGCCGACGCGCCAAAGTACACGCCCTTACTGGTATGAGTGCGCGCGTGCTATCCTCGATGACAAACCGATGCCGCTCCCACCACGTGCGCCGTCTGAGGTCTCTACAGCATCCGATTTGGAACTCATCGAAAGCTGCGTCTCATCGGCGGATATTTACCTGTGGCTTTCGTGCCGACCTGAATTCACGATGTTTGCCCCAGAAGGCGAACATGTCCGCGAAATGCGGATGCAGTGGTCAGAGCAGATTGATTTGGCGCTGCTCAAACGCATCGACACTGCAAAGCGCTGTCAGCAGTGCGGGCGACCACTTTCAGTTAATTACCGCTTCTCGATCTGCGAATCGTGCTATCAACGACGATTTGAGATGGATGACGTTGAGTACGATTACCCTTGATCACCGAGAGTTCAGCCCA
>JAPKMU010000219.1 GCA_026645745.1 Anaerolineae bacterium
GATCAGCGTACCGAGCGCCATCGAAATCGCGCTAAAGGCTGCTGCCCAGTAAGGAATTGAAAACTCGTGTCCGCTGGCGGCAGCAATCCCGAGCGCGAGGATACCCATCAGCTTTTGTCCGTCGTTTGAGCCAAAGGACAGCGCAACGAGCAAGCTCATCGGTACTTGTGCACCCTTAAACCAGCGGTTGATGCGTGGAGTCGCCGCGACGCTCACGCGATATGACAGTTTAACGATCAAGTAGCCTGTGAAGATGCCGAGTACGGGGGACAAAAAAAGCGCACACCGTCTGCGATGATCGCTTGCGCGCCGAAGCCTGCCCAAACCGCGCCGACCAAACTACCGATAAACGCCTGTGTGGAACTGCACGGAATCCGCAGTGCAGACGCCAACCCGATCCAGCCAACCGCACCCGCTAATGCCGCGATCATGACCGGAGAGGTCACCGCATACCACTGCACAAGATCAACACTTATCGATCCCGTCACCGCCATGCCAAATGCAAACGGACCGATCGCTAAACATAAAATGATTAAAATGAGACCAACGGTTGGTTTGAGTGCTCTTGAGGCAACTACCGTCGCGAGAATGCTTCCGGCACTGGTGCGTCCGTTTAGGTATCCGAAAGCGAAGGTCAGGACGAGGATAGTCACAAAACTGACCGCTGCCATTGACAATCCTCCCGGTTCCATTTATTAAATCCATTTTAAGGAATTGTTAAATCCAAGTCAAGACGCCAAGGCTTCCACCGGCTAAACAGCCAGAAAGAATTGAAATGCGTTTGTATGTGATTCGGCACGCCGACCCTGATTATCCGAATAACACCCTCACCAATGCGGGACATCTGGAGGCACAAGCCCTTGCCCGTCGTATGGCAGCGCACGGGCTTGACGCGATTTATGCATCCTCTTTGCCGCGCGCACAGATCACCGCGCAGTACAGCGCCGATTTAATCAAGATTCCGGTGATTACGCGCGATTGGTTAATGGAACCAGAATGGTTCGATTACGACGTTGATCCGGCAGATGGCGGGAGAATGCCAATGTGGGATATACCGGGGGAAATTCTGCGCGCGGAAACTGCGTTTCATGCGTGGTCTACATGGAGCAGCACCGCGCCATTAAGCGATCCCAAATATGCCGCCGATTACGCGCGATTTGTAAGCGGCACGGATTCCCTCCTCTCCGAACACGGGTATCAGCGTGAAGAAGGACGTTATCGTATCCTTGAATCCAATCAAAAACGGGTAGCATGTTTTTGTCACAATGGATCGGCTTTGCTGTGGCTCGCACTGCTGCTGCATATCCCTCCGCCTGTCGTGTGGAGCAGTTTTTGGCACGCCCCTAGTGCTGTAACAACTTATCTCTTCGAGGAACGAAGCCGCGAATGGGCAGTACCACGCGCGCTCAGTGTGGGGGATGTTTCGCATCTCTACGAAGCCCGCTTACCTGTTCAACCACGCGGGATTCGTGGGAATTACGGTTGATCGGCTGCCCATACCAATTGCGTTTAGGTAAGTGTGGCGGAAGTTTCAGATTCTTGTGGCATGTGATCCATTTGCTGCTTTTTCGCTGTTCGTGCCCATGCGCCGAATGCTTCAACCGCTCGCGCAATCGCAAGGCTTCGGACTGAATTAAAGAGGTCAAAGTTGTGTGCTGCATTGGGCAGTTCAGCATAGACGACGGGATTGTTTGAAGCGCTTTTCAGCACTTGAGCAAATCGGCGTGTACCTTCAACTGGTAGCAAATTGTCGTGATCGCCGTGAATCAAAAAGAACGGCGGCGCATCTTCGTTGACATACGTATTGGGCGATTCATCGGACAAACCGAAATAGAATTGCCCATAAAAGGCGATTACGGCATCAACCATGCCCTTTTCCAGCCCGATCATTGCAGCGAGATGACCACCGGAAGAGACCGCCTCCTCAATTATCATGTGGACGCACCGCCGCAGCGACATGCTTACGATTTTGTCGTCTGGCAAGACGGCAGCACATT
Source organism: Anaerolineae bacterium (assembly GCA_026645745.1). Taxonomy (GTDB): domain Bacteria; phylum Chloroflexota; class Anaerolineae; order Aggregatilineales; family Phototrophicaceae; genus Flexifilum. The sequence continues at coordinate 1,998 of JAPKMU010000219.1, forward strand.
TTCAGGCGATGGGATGCGGAATGAGGATTATTATGCTTATGGTCAGCCCGTGCTTGCACCTGCCGACGGCACGGTGATCACGGTTGTTGACGGTTTGCCCGATAATCAGCCACAGATCGAGACGAACGAGCAGCATCCGGCGGGTAATCATGTCGTGATTCAAACCGGGGAGTCGGAGTTCGTTTTTCTCGCGCATCTTCAGCCCGGCAGCAGATCGGTTTGGTCGGTAACTCCGGCGACAGTTCCGAACCGCATCTCCTCAGCCGGAAATGTTTGTGACCAACGCAAGCGGGGAGGCGAATGCTTTCACCGATGCGATTGGACTGCCGCTCTACTTCTCAAACTACCTCGAAGACGGGGAAACGGCGGAGACGGGTGAGCCGATAGGCGGCACTTTCGTTCAAAACGAGTGAGGCACTGCAATGTCGCTTTACGTTCATGAGACCGGGAAACCGGATGCACCGAGCATCGTCTTTTTACACGGCATCGGCACAAGCGGCTGGATGTGGGAGAAACAAATTATGTCTCTCCCCGATTTTCATTGTCTAAATGTGGATTTGCCCGGTCACGGCAAGAGCAATCATGAAATGTGGGTATCCACGTCTGACACAGCCGATCAAATTGCCGCGATTATCCGAGCGCGTGCCACAAACGCACGCGCGCACATTGTCGGGCTGTCTCTTGGAGGGCATGTCGCGCTGCTGCTGCTCGAACACCATGCCGATATGCTTGATCGGGTGGTTATCAGCGGAGTCACCGCCGCGCCAATGCCTTACCGGTGGCTGCTCCCCGTACAGTTGCGGCTGATGTCTAATCGGATGCAGCAGCGTTCGTTTGCAGAACAGCAAGCCAAGTCGATGGACATTCCGCCGGAGATGCGATCTGCGTTCACCGACAATCTATTGGCGATGTCGATGGACGCATACCGCCGCATTTGGAAAGAAATTGCCTATTATCACGTGCCCGATTCGCTGCGCATTGTGCGGGTGCCCACCTTGATCACCGCAGGCAGCCGCGAAACGAGCATCATTATTCAAGCTGTGCGCACGATTGCGAGCCTCATGCCAAATGCACAGGGCTGCCTTGCGCCGGGGGTAGGTCACGGATGGAATATCGAAAGCCCCGACCTGTTCAATGCGATGATCCGCGCATGGATCACAGATACCCGGCTTCCACCCCAATTAAAGGCAGTAAACCCATAAGCGGAACAATCAACCTGATCGCTACCATCAGCTTCAAGTACACCTCGACTGAATGCGGTCACATCCGTAGGCTTCTTTTCGATCCCCTCTTGACTCTCAGGCAACCTGAGACTGTATTGTGATACTGTCTTCGCGCGGAGATAAACCATCATGATCAGAATCGGCGATTTCGCCCGTCTCGGACAAATCTCTATCGTGACGCTGCGCCACTACGACGACATCGGACTGCTCAAACCCGTCAAGGTGGACAACTTCACAGGCTATCGCTACTACTCGGTGGCGCAGCTTCCTCGCCTCAATCGTATTCTGGCGCTCAAGGACTTGGGGTTTACGCTGGAGCAGATTGAGCAGGTGTTGAACGGTGGACTCACACTGGATCAACTGCGTGGGATGCTGACGTTGAAGCATGCGGAGTTGGAACAGCGTTTGGCTGACGAACAGGCGCGGCTGTCACGGATAGCGGCGCGGCTGAGACAAATAGAACTGGAGGACAGCATGTCTGCATACGATGTGGTGCTCAAAACCGTTCCGTCAACGATGATTGTTTCGCGTCGTGTGACCATCCCAACCAATGATCAAGTCCCACAGTACCTGAATCCCGCGTTTGGGGAAGTCTGGGATTATGCGAAACAGCAGGGGGTAAAAGTGACCGGCGTGCATTTCGCCATCTGGCATCAACCTGCCGAAGTCCTGATGAACGAAGATGCTGAGGCAGCGGTTCCGGTTGACCGTTTGGTTCCCGGCAGCGATCGGGTGAAGGTGTATCAACTGCCTGAAACCCAAGTCGCGGCAGCCGTCCATCACGGCGATTTCGAGGACTTCACGCAGCTCCACACAGCAATCTTGAAGTGGATCGAGGCGAACGGCTATGAAGTCGTTGGACCCTATCGTGAGGTGTATATCAAACATAATCCGGAAGACTACAGCGACTCAGCAACCGAGGTGCAGTACCCGGTGAAAAAGCTGAACAGCTAAAGTCAAGAACGCGGGACAGGGACTCCGCATGGGGCACGTCTCGATCCCCGTACCGATTAACGAGATACACGGGAATGCGTCTCGACGCATTCCCGTGTGTTTTTAGCTGATGTCAGCAAGGGCATTTTGCACGATCATGTATTTTGCGTGTGTCCACAAAAGCGGGTTGGCGATTTCGCCGCGCCGTTTAACCCACCCCTCATAGAAAGTCGGATCAAGCATGGCATCGTTGACCTGTTCAGGTAAATAACCGTTTGAGTCAGCGTGTGCTTCTGCCCATGCGACCAACTCGCGGGCGCGTGCTGCATCCCCGATTTGCACTTTGTACCAAGCCAACCACAAGCCGAGCAGCACCCACGCGCCGCCGCCGTAATAAGTATCCTTGCGGTGACGGTGTACGCCGTGTCCCTCCGCCAATAAATCGCGCTCGATCCGCGCGACCGTGCGCAGCATCAGCGGATCATCGGGGCTGAGGAGTCCGTCGTCAGGGAGCGCCGCCAGCAGCAAATTCGCATCCACCATATCCACCCCGACCGATTTAGCAAGTTCGCCGCCGGGGGTAAGTCCATTTTCAAGGATAAACGCCTTGATTTCAGCGCGTACCCCTTCGGTATTCAGGGTAGGGATCAAGCGCTGCGCCGCGCTAAGCCCTGCGTAGATTGCCGCAAGGGTGCTGATATGCACATCCGATCCGAGTTCTTCCCAGCAGTCATAACAAGGGGTACGCCACACGGCAGAGAGATAACGCACGACGAGCGTGATCGCGTTTTCCCACAAGATCGGCAGCGGACGCGCGCGGCAAACCTCAACATATTTCGCCACCGACCACAGCCATATGCCGGGTCCATCAAGCTGAAATTCGGGCCAGTCGTCCGGTCCTGCTTCGCCCATATCGTGATAACGGGCGTTGAGCGTATCCGCGATCACGATTGGTTCCCCGCGCTGCGCCCGCGTGATCGTCCGTTCGAGCGCCTCTGATCGCCCGTTGATCTGCCGCGCGCACCAATGATGAAACCGTCCTGCACTGTCCCACTGCGCCGCGATCCCCGACGGATGCTGCATGGGATTACGTTCCCCATCAATGGTTAACGCATAAGCGATAAATGCACCGTCACGAAACCACGAAAACTGATAATCGGGCATCACCGGGCAGGCGAGATAGCCCCCCTCTGACTGTTGATGTTCAAGAATTACACGCTGACTGACCGCGTGCAGCGCATCCTTGGCGACGGGAAATTTCTTAGCGACCATCAGCGTACTCCACGACAATCATGCTCCACATATTCAGGCTCGGTAGTGTGAAATTTAACACACCGTTTTCGACGGCAAAAGTAAGTGCGGTCGGCGTCATCGTGGCTTCGGAATCGGGCGAGGCGAACCATACCGCCGCAACCGAACGTGTGACAGGCACACTCACCAGCACATCGGTGAGCGGCGTCGGCGCGATGTTCGTCGGGGCGTTCCAGTCTGTACCCTCAATATCGAGGAAGTTCAGCAAGCTAATCGTCTCGAATGTCTCCCCGATGCGCACAATCGGCACAACACGATCCTGTGAGCGAATGCCGCGTGTGCGAACACCCTCTAATTCGACCTCCGCTTGACGGGCATATTCCGCTGCTGTGGTTGTCGTGGAAAGCACATTTTCATAGCGTACTTGGAAATCGTAGTAGCGGCGGAAGCCGTCCATTTGATCCGCCGTCAGCCGACCGAAGCGTGGGAAGTACGGGTCTGCCAACATTGAACCGATCTCACCCGTCTCCAGATGCGTGCCGCCGCTGGCGAGGATCACCGAGTTGGCAATCTGCCAGTTGAGTGTGCGCTCTGGTGGGATATATGCCGCGAGGATGACCGCCTTCCCACCGCCCAACTGCTCGGCATTGATAACGATCCGGCTGAGATCAAGATAATCCGTATACGGTGACCAGACCTCAATATAAGCCGCGTCCTGCTCCGCTCCGGCAACGGCTTCAATGGGCCAATTGCCCACACAATTGAACAGCGTCACGCCCGCATCCCCGCGCCGTGCTTGAACAATCGCCGCTGTTTGATCGATGAACTGCGGCATCACTTCCGCGAGATCGATATAGTTTCCCGCGCTGTCGTAACCCGTTTTGGGCGCACCATACTGATCAATATGAATGCCATCGAACGCGGTTTCGTCGAGCACATCAGCGTATTCGCCGAGTAGATGCTGATTCCACGCCGATCCGGGGGTCGCATCCATGATACCGATCAGGTTTTCCCCGAACAGATACGGCTCACCTGCCGCGTTGAACATGCCCCAGTCTTCGTGCTGGCGGAAAAATGCCATCGACGCGCCATAAATTGCTGTGTAGGGCATGGCGGCGATCTTGTACGGGTGGATTAAGTCAATCAGGCGGCGAACTGTCGCCATTGACTGCGGGCGACCCAAACCATCCTCAAAGCGATCGGTTTCCGGCACCAGATTTTCCCAGCGGTACTGCCAATCATAGAACTGAATCCCGTTGATGTGATGCGTCAACAGCCATTCAACCGTTTCTTGATCAGTGCCGCCGATGCGCGCCGGACTAAAATCACTGAAGAACCCGTAGCGCGGCGCATCGATCCAGTGTTCGAGCACATCAAATGCCGACGAGCGCGACATCACCACCGTTCCGGCATCATCCATAACCGTGACATTCAACCCGTAGCCGCGCGGCGCATCGGGCGGCGGCGTCCATTCGAGCACAGTCTGTCCATCCGTTAGTGGTGCTTCCAGCGTCGTGATCAACGTTGTCAGGTACATCACCTGTGCTTGAACCCGCGTTCCCGTGCTGGCGCGCACGGTGATGTGTACAGTGTCACCCGGCTGGTAAAACCCTTGATCGGGCAGGATAACCAATGTTGGCGAATCTCCGGCGAACACAGCGCCCCCTTGAAGAATAACAAGCAAAAAGAAAAGCAGTCCTAGCAGTCTCATCCGCGCACACCCCCGCTGGTGATCCCCTGAATGAAATAGCGCTGGAAGATCACAAACAACACGACCGTCGGGATCACAGCGGTGAGTGATCCGGCAAAGACCAGCCCCCAGTTACTTGCGTGCTGCCCTCGGAAATTGGCGATTGCAATTGGAAGGGTGCGCAGGCTTTCATCCGTGAGCAAGTTGAGCGCGAGCAGGTATTCATCCCATGAACCTAAAAAACTGAACACCGCAACGGTGCTGATGGCGGGGGCAGCAAGCGGCATCATCACGCGCCAGAAGACGGTGAACGGATTCGCGCCGTCGATAATGGCGGATTCTTCGATTTCACGCGGCAAACTCTCTAAGAAGCCGCGCAGCAAAAACGTATTAAACGCCAGCGGTCCCGCGCTGTAGATCAACACCAGACCGGGCAGGCTGTTGATTAATCCAAGTGTTTTCGCCAAGATGAACTGCGGAATCAGCAGAATCACGCCCGGAATCATGATCATGATCAGCAGTCCGGCGAAGATGACTTTTTTTCCGCGAAACTCAAAGCGGGCGAAGGCATACGCCATCATCGACGACAGCAGCGTGACCAGAATCGACGTCGATGCTGCGACGACGGCACTGTTGAGCAGTGCCCGTGCGAAATTGCGGCTGTTAAACGCGGTCTGGAAATTCTCCAGCGTTGGATTTTCGGGAATAAAGCGCGGCGGGTATTCCTGTACGTATGCGTTCGCTTTGAGCGCCGTCGATACCATATACATCAGCGGTGCGAGCGCAATAATCACCCCGGCGATCAAGATGATCAGAACGATCCAGTTCAATACGCGCTGTTGACTGCGTGCGGTTGCGATCATGGTTAGTATTCAACCTCTCTGGTATTGCGACCGAACAACCGCCCTTGAATGACGCTGACGAGCACGATCACCACAGCGAGGATGTAGCTTAGTGCCGCTCCGTAGCCGAAGTGCAAGTTACCAAACGCCTCATCGAACATATACGTCAAGGCAACTTCTGTCCGGTGCAGCGGACCGCCGCCCGTGATGAGCAGTACCGAAATAAACACTTGGAAGCCACCGATCATCAGGGCGACGAATACGAAGAAGATCGTGCGCCGGATCAGCGGCAGTGTCATATAGCGCAACCGCGCCCATTCACCCGCACCATCAATCGCGGCGGCTTCGTACAATTCCGGCGGGATGCCCTGAAGCGCGGCGAGGAAGATGACCATCGCCCAGCCCATCCCTTTCCAGATACCAAGCGAGTAAATCGCAATCCAAGCCGTGTTGCTCTGCGCCATCCATGAGACAGGTTCTGTGATTACGCCTAGCTGCATCAGTACATAGTTGATCAAGCCGGAATTGCCGGGGCTGAACAGATAGCTAAACAGGAAACTTACGACAACCCATGAGGTCACAACGGGAATGTAATAAACGGTTCGAAAAAAGCGTTTTCCAATAATCACGCGGTTGACGAGGAACGCCAGCGCCAGCCCGACGATCATCTGCCCCGCGACCGTAATCACTGCATATCCGGCGGTGTTCTGCATCGCCAACCAGAAGGTGCGGTCTGTCAGCACGTCTTGATAATTTTGCAGCCCGATGTACTCGCTCACCTGCCCCGGCATGATGCGCCAATCAAAAAAGCTCACATAAAGCTGGTACAGAAGCGGGTAAACCGTCCACACCAGATACAATGCCAGCCCCGGAACTAAGAAAAGATACGGCACGTACCAGCGATAGTATGGCTTGCCACGTTTTTCAGCGCGGGATACTGCGGCGGTCATGGGGGAATTCATCTTCGCCCGACTCCTCCAAAAAAGGAAACAGGAGGTGGTTTATCCTGTGGAGATAAACCACCTTGATAGGCTACGGGGCGAGCAGCGCGTTGATTTCCTCGGCGGCTGCGTCCATCGCTTCCTGAGCGGACATTTCGCCGCGCAGCGCGAGTTGTGCCGCATCGCTCAAAACCTGCTCAATTTCATTGTAGCGAGGATGCGGGGTGCGGTAGACGACGGTGCGCTCACCAGC
>JAPKMU010000021.1 GCA_026645745.1 Anaerolineae bacterium
GGGCGACCCCTACACGGGCAAGGCGAATCAGTTCGCCTGCATCGTAATCATCAGGAAACTGATCCTGAAGTTGTTCCAGTGAGTTCAACGCGACGCCGAGCGGATTACGCATGTCATGAGCTGCCGCTTGGATGAACTGTGTTCGCGCGATCTCTGCTTCGTGCAGGTGTGTAACGTCCTGCAAGACGACCACCCAACCATCCATAAGCGCATACGACTCGAATTGGCGATCCACATAGATTGGTGAAACCAACACCGAAAGCACGCGCTGATTATCCATCGAAATCTGGAACATGCGCTTTGCTTCATCTCCATGTGCCGCCAACGCAATCGCCAGCGCATCGAGCAGGTTCGGGGGCAGGGGGGCTTCGCGGAGCGGCACACCGAGCAGCGCTTCACTTTCGACCGAAAGCAGAGTCTGAGCAGTTGTGTTGACCAACTGAACACGCCCATGTTGATCGGTTGCAATAATCCCATCACCGGATGAGCGGAGGATTGCACTTAGGCGGCTTTGGGTTTCGACGCTGGTTTCGTAGAGGCGCGCATTTTCGAGTGCAACGCCGACTGTATCGGCAATAGCGCGCAGCACGGATACGATCTCGCTGTTGAAGGCGTTCTTTTTCGCGCTCATCAGGCTCAGCAGACCGACGATTCGCCCGCGCGCGTGCATCGGAGCCATGACGATGCTGCCGAACGGTTCATCGCGGAACGACGGAACATGCAGTTCACTTGCCTGCTCAAGATCATTCCAGACGATCACATCATCGGCGGCGATCACGCGCCCGCTCATCCCCATGCCAAGCGGCACGCGGATCGAGCGGCTGTTCACGAAGTCATTCATCCAGCCCTGCTGCGCACGCAGCACAACTTCGCCTGTTTCCGGTTCGATCAAGCTGATGCCGCCTGCTTCTGCGCTGGTAATATCGAGAACGGCTTGCAGCGCGGTTTTCAGCACGTTGTTTAAGTCCAGCGATTGACTCACACTCGCTGCAACCGTTGTAATCGCCGCAAGCTGATCAACACGACGTTTAACTTCGTCCGTCAACAGGCGGTTTTGCACGAGGAGATTTTGAAAGTCCATGAGCTTGGCGCGTCTCGAAGCTATAACTGGATGATTTTGGCGCAACTCTACGGTATGCTGTGACCCGTTTGCTACTGTATCTGTTGCATTATAAACGGGAACTTCGGTTATGACGACGATCAGCCTTGATACAAACGCAATTCGCAGCCAATTTCCATCCCTTCATAAGACAATCGATGGGGTTACGCCCGTCTATTTCGATAACCCTGCTGGCACGCAAGTTTCTCAGCAGGTAATCGACGCCGTGAGTGGGTATTACCTGCATATGAATGCCAATCAAGGTGGGGTATTCCACACGAGCAGGGCAACCGATACGATGGTGTACGGCGTGCGTGAGAAAGTCGCGCGATTCTTACATGCCTCCAAACCGGAGGAGATCGTTTTTGGCGCAAACATGACCACGCTTAACTTTGCGCTCAGCCGCGCATTGGCGAAAACGCTCAAGCCGGGGGACGAAATCATCCTTACGCGCATGGATCACGATGCCAATGTTTCCCCTTGGCTGCGAATCGCGGCAGATTACGGGTTGAATGTCAAGTGGGTGGATATCATCGAACGCGACTGCACGCTTGACCTGAATACGCTTGAAGCCGCCCTAAGTGATCGTACACGCATTGTTGCTACCGTTCACGCCTCAAACGCAGTGGGGACGATCAACCCCGTTGCTCAGATAGCGGGCATGGCGCATGCCGCAAACGCGCTCTACGTGGTCGATGCGGTGCAGAGTGCGCCGCATGTGGCGATTGATGTGCAGACGATCGGGTGTGATTTCCTGCTTTGTTCTGCGTACAAGTTTTTTGGTCCGCACGCCGGAATCATGTACGGGAAATATGATCTGCTTGCCAGCTTACCCGCATATAAAGTGCGCCCTTCACACGATGAGCCGCCGTATCGTTGGGAGACAGGGACGCCCGCGTTTGAGCTGATCGCCGGGGTAGGGGCAGCCGTCGATTATCTGATGGCGCTTGGAATGAACAATCTCGCGGTGTATGAGCGCGAACTCGTCGCACACCTAATCGATGTCATCGAAGCAGTGCCGGGGGCGCATATCGCCGGTATCACAGACCGGACGCGGCTGCATGAGCGCGTGCCAACCGTTGTGTTCTCGATGGATGGGTACACACCGACTCAAGTAGCGGCACATCTGGCGAAATCGCATATTTATGTGTGGGATGGGAACTACTACGCGGTCGAGATTATGCAGCGTTTGAACAAGCCGGATGGGATGGTGCGTGTAGGATTGTCACATTACAACACGCACGCGGAGATCGACCGCTTTGCGGCTGCGATGAAAGCGCTGAGTTGATCGCATCACTTAAAGCAAATTTGCAGCGCTTCTGCGTGAACGCTCATTCCTTATTCTTTTGAGACGACGGCGGCGAGCTGGGCGCTGATCAATTCTAGCAGGAGGACATCCTGCATGGTGATGGTGTCCGGGCGTTCGCGGAATGCGGCTAAAACCCCGTAGCGGCTCGTCGTGCCGACGGGGGTAACTGCCACACACCCCAAGCGCCCCCGCTTCACCAGTGGGTGAGTGATCTCATCGTTCATTCCAGCGATTTTGCTTTGCCCATTGACGGCAACCCACACCATCGCGTCGCCCGTTCCGGCGGACTTCGGCGCGATTGCCTGTATAGCGATGGGTCCATCCTGTGCCTTGAGCGTAAGCGTGACCGGATCAGATTTTTCTAGGCGGTAAAACGCAACATAATCATAACCTAAGTCTTTGATCGCACTCACGGCGGCTTCCTGCTTACCAATTTCGCCAACGGCGTTGCGCAGTTTCTTGGCGAAGGCGCGCACGGGCGGCATCGCATCGGCGCGTAGGGTTTCGAGACGGCGGTCAGCAAGTAAGCGGTTGATCCGCCGTGCTAAATCACCGTTCGTAAATGGATCGGTGCTGATGTCGTCCGCTTGACCGGGCAGTGCGAAATCAGCGTCTTCGTCAACAAGAACGATCAAAACGCGGGAATTGCGATCACGCAGGTCACTGATTGAGTCGAATGCACCGGGGAGCGCGCTGTCAAGCACAATCACGTCGGTAATCATCGCAGGATCGCTCAGTTGATTAAAGACAGCATCGACGCCGTTGACCACGCGAACATGGAAGTCTTTAATGATCGATAAGCCTTGTTCGTAACGTGCCGCGCTGTCTCCCCGCACGGCGACCAGCAGATCAATCGATGCCATATTTCTTCCTCATTTTGTCCGCGCTGCTCCGTTTTCCGCAGCCGCGAGCGCCAGCACGATTAGCTGCCGCATTCCGGCGGCGACGGGTTTAGTATCGATGTACTCGTCCAAACGATGCGCATTGCCGCCCCGCGTGATCCCGATTGTCACGGTTGGCACACCAAATGACAGCGGAACATTGCCATCGGTGCTCCCTGTCTCTAAACTGGCGCGCACGCCTTGGCACTTCAGTGCTGCGACCGCACCCTGCACTAGTGGGTGTGATGGATCAATGAAACCGGGCGGGCGATCACCGACGAGTTCAGTGGTGATTCTGACGTCGCTCGACTTGACCGCATCAATATGGGCATGCACCTGACGTTCCAATTTCGCCAGTGCGTCTTTATCCTCCGAGCGCATATCCAACCACAATTCAGCGCGCGAGGCTATGGCGTTGATGGCATCACCGCCCCGAATCATACCAATGTTGTAGGTTGTGCGCGGCTGTTGGGGTAGGTGGATCGAGGCGATTCGCGCGCCGAGTTCGACCAGCTTGTGCGCGGCGCTTGGTTTGCCGAAGTGCAGCCAACTGTGACCGCCTTCAGTCGCAATCGTGATGTTCAGCCGCCGCACGGCGATTCCTGCGTGATACACATGCCCGTAAGCAAGACCTTCAAGGTTGATCACGGTATCGATCTGCGATTTCAGTTGCTCGAATGCGGCGCGCATTCCGCCCAGATCGCCCAATCCTTCCTCACGCGTCGTTGCCACGAACCACAAATCGCGCGCTGGGGTGATTTTCGCCTGAGTGAGCGCCCATACCAGCCCTAACATCCCGCTCACACCGATGCTGTTATCTCCCAAGCCGGGGGCGTAGATTAGGGTTCCATCTCGCCTCAAAGTGAGATCGGTATCAGAAGAAAAGATCGTGTCGGTATGCGCCGCAAGCATGACAGCGGCATGGTCAGAGGCTGCGCCGGGCAAACACCCATACACATTTGCCAACGCGTCGATCATCACGTCTCGCAAGCCGAGTGCGCGCATCATCGATGCGACGAATTCAGCACGGTGATGTTCGGCAAACGTTGGCGCGGGGATCTGCTGAATCGCAATACCTTGCTCGATAACCCAAGCGGCGGTCTGGGGGAGTTCTCCCCATGATAAAGTCGAGTCGATGGTTTCAATAAGCGTTTTCATATCGCATAGCTTACCGCAAAATCGGCAGTCCGCATACGGACAGTCCCTCAATCGGCGCACGAGTAGTTTCACATCAGACTTTTCATGTGTAGCAGTTTGCTTGACGTGCGATATATACTTTTCCCTGCAAACGCGTACAATGGGAACAGGGGGCAGCCTGATGTTTCCTCAACGCTCACAGGATACCCCAAAACGCCAAGTTCTGCTGATGCTGTCCAACCGAGTCCATTCGACGCGCTGTAACGAGACTCCGAGCACTGTAACCGAGACGACACAGGGGAAAACCTGTCCTGAAATCGACATGAATACTCTTTCTGTGCCTTTGATCTGCGACTTGATCCTATATATAATCCTCCGTCCGACTGAAGGCTAACCTCATATGGCGACTATTATTTTGATCGAGCGCCCGCATAAGGCGTCCCTCGTGGATCTGTTGAATAAGCGATATGCCGTTGTCTCAGTAACAAGCGGTAAGCAGGCGCTTGTGCAGGCGGAGCTTGCGCCGCCGCTTGCCTTTATTCTGGACGCGGTATCAATGAAAACTGCTGGACTGCGCATTGCCCGTCAGTTAAAAGAAGTGGCGCATGTTGTACCCTTGATTCATCTGCTGCCTGAACTCGGCAGCAAGGAAGAATCACCCGCCGATGCGCTGGTTGCTGCCCCGATCACAGCCCGCAAGTTGGCGTTAGCGATTTCGAAGGTCACCAAAGCGCCGAAGTCCGCCGCCGATGATGCAATGCTCGTTTGTGGACCTTACGCGATGAACCTTGACCGGCGCTTGCTGCATGTGAATGGGAAGACCATTCCCTTGTCTCCTAAATTGGCGCAGTTGGTTGAGTATTTTTTACGTCACCCCAACGAAACGTTGGCGCGCAAGCAGATTATGGAAGAAGTTTGGGAGACCGATTATCTGGGGGATACGCGTACACTGGATGTTCATGTTCGCTGGTTTCGACGTGCGCTCAACAGTGACGCAAATCAGACCTCGCCCTTGATCACAGTGCGGGGCGTCGGCTATCGGCTCGAACTAACGCGGGCTGTTAGCGAAGTTGAAAAAATGCCCATGCTTGTATTACAGCTTCCCTGATACGATTCTCAGGAGTGAGATCAAAAAGAGGACACGGGAGAATTGACCGTGTCCTCTTTCTTTTATAACCACCCTAGTTACTTCGCCTGAGTCAGCTGGTAAAGCTGACGCATCAAGCGCGACTTGCGACGAGCAGCATTCCGCTTGTGGATCACACCCCGGCTGGCGGCGCGATCAAGGTCTTGGATAGCAGAGCGGGTCGCTTCGACCGCCGCATTGGCGTCAGTTCCGGCAATCGCGACACGCGCCTTCTTGACGAAGGTACGGGCACGGCTGCGGAAAACACGATTATAGGCGCGGCGCTTTTCCGTTTGACGGATACGTTTAATTGCTGATTTATGGTTCGCCATATGGTTTCGTCAACTTACGCAAACAGGCTATACAGAATTAGCGGCGGATTATAACACGCCGCTTTTCCCGTGTCTATGGTTCATACGCTGTTCAAGGTGTTGATGAGCTGCATGACGAACATGCCGAATGCACCCACGTTCAGCGCCAGCAGCACCACCAGCATAATAATGCCCACCAGTGGGAGACTTTCGCGTGTACCGGGAAGTCGAGTCGCCTTGATCTCGGTTGGAATCATCCCGAAAAGCTCGCCTTCACCTTCTTCCATCATGTGCCCGTCGCCGTCCGCGTCCATGTCGTCGAACAACGTGTAATCACGGTTAGCGGTCGCGGCTGGCGCTGCTACACTGATCTCGGATGTACCGAACAGATCATCATCGTTCTTGGCGGGAGTTGGCGCTTTTTTGCTCGCTCTAGCGGCGGCTTTTGCTTCTTTCGCCTTTTCGCGTTCGACCCGTTTTTCTTCTTTTTCGCGTCGAGCGCGATCACGACGACTTTCTTGAGGCTCTCCTGATTGGTCAGTAAATGCACTGTCGGATGCTGCGTCGGCGATAACAGCGGCGGGAGCGCCGAAGTCATAAACGCGCAGCTTGACCGGATCGCTCGCGGGAGGCGGCGCGGTCATATCCTGCGTTTTGAACGGACCATCTAGCAGATCATCACCGAAATCCGCATCTGTGAACGGTGTCCCGACGAACTCATCATCGTCAAAAGCGGCGGGCTGCCGGGGAAATGCGGGTTCGGGGGGTGGGGGAGCGCTCGACGTGCTGCCCGGAAGGTTTAAACCCGTTACCCAACTATCGTCGGAAATCAGCGGCGGGGAAGGCGTGCGCGCGGCAGCAGACGATTCCGAGGGTGAGTCCCATTCGACACTCGTCGGCATTTCCGCTGGTGGTTTAGGGGCGGGCTTTGGCTTTTCAAAGCTGACCTCCTCACCATCTAGGTACGCCAGTCCCTTTTTTGCTTTTTCGTTGAGCGGGTTGATTGACAGTACATTTTCGAGGCAAATTCGCTGATCCTCAGGCGCTTCGACCACGCCGCTCAGATACAGCCATGCCTGTTCATTGAACTGGTCAAGTTCAGTCGCTTTGGTGAGGAGCGCCCGCGCTTCATCCTTGCGTCCATCTTTGTATGCGGCGATTCCTTCGCGCACCATCGCTTCAACATTCGCGGACATGGTGATCGTCTCCTGCCTGTATCTACAGAATTTGCACAGCCTATTCTAGCATTCGCTACATCTCGCTCCTGTTTATTCAAGATACCTAATGCGAAGATCACAAGAAAGATGACCCAGCCGAAGAACTGAATTACGCGCACGAGGACAAATGCCCATCCCTGAAAATCCAGAACCCCTGTTAAAACGATCAGCAGTCCGAGCATCCCGCCGAGCAGCGCCGCGGTTACGCGCCGATCTTCCCGCTCATCCAGCGAATTGTACAGCACGTTGAATAACTGCCCAGAATCAAGCGTCCAGACTGGAACAAGGTTCATGATCGCCAGCAGTCCATTCACGTAAACCATATCAAAGCTGAAACGGTAGAGGACGATCCCCAATTCTCCTTGCACATTGGCGATCAATGGGCGCGTGACCAGAAAAAATACCATCAAAATGACGTTAACGGCGGGTCCAGCCTGCAGCAGCCAGCTAATCGTATTCCAGTGCAGCATATCGGATTTTTTGTTTTCTTCTTCGTCAATGGGTGCTGCGACCGCACCTAATGGGAACAGGAATAGAATCCGAAACTTGATGCGTGCCAACGCAAAAACGGATGCGTGTCCGCATTCATGTAGGAACATGCTCACCAACATGGCAATGGACATACTCCATGTCCAGTTAAACAGAAAGTGAAAGCTGAGGGTGAACAAGGCAAAGGCGGCGACCTGCACCACGAAGCCCTTTTGTAGGTCGATCAACTGCCAGATCAGTGATTGACCCTCCAATGGGCGCAGACGGCGCAGCTTCTGCCAAAAGGTGAGCGGACGTTCTGATGTAACTGACTCCATGATCTGCCTTTAATGCTGCTATACGATGCGTCTCTCCATGAAAGATTATAACGATTCAGTCCACTGTCATGCCCCATCCGTGACCATCTACCTTGAGTATGAGAGCGCTCCCCTGTTACCCTGATGATGGCATAAGAGTGCCTTTTCAAGGGAGAAGGTAGTTTTGTATGACTGCACAACCAACAGTATCCGACCAGCCGCGCGGAATTGAACTTCTGCGCGATCCGGCTTTGAATAAGGGGACGGCGTTCACCCCGGAAGAACGCGATCAGCTAGGTATTCGCGGATTGCTGCCGCCGCGCGTCTTCTCGATTTATGAGCAGAGCAGCCGCGTGCTCGAAAACGTGCGCCGCAAGACTGTTCCGATTGAGAAGTACATTTACTTGATCAGTCTTCAGGAACGCAATCAGGCACTGTTCTATCGCGTCGTCTTGGATAATATTGCCGAAATGATGCCGATCATCTACACGCCCACAGTAGGGCAGGCATGCCAAGAGTACGCGCACATCTTCCGCCGCCCGCAGGGGCTGTATGTCACGATGGAAGATCGTGGGCGCTTAGATGAAGTTGTCGCCAACTGGTACGAAGATGATGTGCGTGTCATCGTGATGACTGACGGTGAGCGTATCCTCGGCTTAGGTGACCTCGGCGCGGACGGGATGGGTATCCCGGTCGGTAAACTCTCGCTGTACACGGCATGTGCGGGCATTGACCCAACCAAGTGCATGCCCGTAACGCTGGATGTTGGGACAAATAACCCGGCACTTCTGAAAGACCCGCTGTACATCGGCATGCCGCATGAGCGCGTGCGCGGTGAGGAATACGATGCGTTGATCGCGGAGTTTATCGAAGCCGTGCGCGCTCGCTACCCGAAGGTGATGATTCAGTTTGAAGACTTCGGCAATCAGAATGCGTTCCGGTTGCTTGCGCAGTACCGTGACAAGATTTGCACGTTTAACGACGATATTCAGGGAACTGCGGCGGTGACGCTGGCAGGTCTGTTTTCGTCGCTCCGTATTACGGGGAAAACGCTGCGGGATCAGCAGCTTCTGTTCCTCGGCGCAGGCGAAGCGGGTATTGGTATTGCTGACCTGATCGTATCGGCAATGGTTGAAGAAGGCATCAGCGAAGAAGAAGCACGCGCGAAATGCTGGTTTGTGGATAGCAAGGGTTTGGTCTGCGCCGAACGTAATGATCTCGCGGTGCACAAGCTCCCCTACGCGCACCAGCATCCGTTCGTCGCTGATCTCGAAGCAGCGGTTAATGCGCTTCGCCCGACTGCGATCATCGGCGTCTCAGGCATGCCGCAAACGTTCACGCAGCCAATTGTTGAAGCGATGGCGCGTATGAACGAACGTCCGCTGATCATGGCGCTCTCGAACCCGACATCGAAGGCGGAATGCACAGCGGAACAGGCTTATACGTGGTCGGATGGACGCGCGATTTTTGCCAGCGGCAGCCCGTTTGATCCGGTCATGTACAAGGGGCGCACGTTTGTTCCCGGTCAAGCGAACAACTCGTACTGCTTCCCCGGCATTGGCTTGGGTGTTGTCGCCAGTGAATCGCGCCTCGTTACCGACGAGATGTTCGCTGTCGCGGCGCGCACGCTCGCAGATATGGTTTCTCAACAAGACCTTGATACCGGATGCTTGTATCCTGCACTCCACAAGATTCGTGAAGTCTCGTTGGGTATCGCCGTCGCCGTCGCTGAAGTCGCTTTCAAGCGCGGTCTGGCTGCTATCGCGCGTCCACAGGACTTGGAAGGCTTCATCCGGGAGCAGATGTACGTCCCGCATTACTAAGCACAAGGTTGAGTTACCCCTTCGCTCGGTCAACGGGTGAAGGGGCTTTTTTTGTGACTTGACCATTTCCAAAAATGGAAATATACTGGTTTTTGGAAACAAAAGAGGGCATATGAACAGGATTGAACTTATTCTGCACCCGATTCGGGCACGGATCATACAAGCGGCGGCGTACGAAACGATCACCACACAGGCGATTGCGGCACGCATGCCGGATGTACCGCAAACGACGCTGTACCGTCACATCAACTTGTTGATCGATAACGGCATGCTGGTTGTCGTCCGCGAAACCCGCGTGCGCGGTACGGTTGAGCGTGAGCTTCGCCTTGCGGAAGAGTCCGTTCATGTGGAATTGGCAGATATTGCGGCGCTGTCTGAAACCGAGCAGTTCCACTACTTCATGGTGTTCTATTCGACTTTGATGGCGGATTTTGCAAGGGCAGGGCAGGCGGAGTCACGACCTATTGAAATTCCGATCGCGCTTTACTCCAAAGACAAAATCTACGCGACGCCTGAAGAACTGGCACACCTACGAGAGCAAATTGACGCCCTGATCAGCCCGTATCACCAGCCGTCTGATGAACACGCGGGACAGCGTCGCTGGTTCATGAGCGGAATCATCATGCTTGATCCCGATTTGAAAGACGAATCTGACAAGGAGAAACCTGAATGACGATATTGCACTTTACCGAAGGCGGAACACGCGGAAAACCGACCCTAGTCTTTCTGCATGGCTTGGCGATGGGTGGTTGGATGTGGACAGACCAGATGACGGGCTTTGCCGATTATCATCTGCTCAACATCGAAATGCCCGGTCATGGTGACAGCCATGCGGTCCCGTGGAAATCACTGGCAGATACGGCAGACTTGGTTGCAGAAGTGATCGCCAATCACGCGACGAATGGACGCGCACATGTGATCGGGTTATCGCTGGGCGGCTTGGTTGGGCTGCATGTGATGCTGCGGCATCCAAACCGCGTTGAACGCGCGATTATCAGCGGATCACCCGCAAGCGAGCCGACGCCGAAAATCATGTATCAGGTGCAAAGTCGGCTGGTCGGTTGGCTGCTGAATACGCCGATCGGCGTGCAGGTGTTCGCGAAGATGCTGTTTATCCCGAAAGAAGCGATGGACGTATTCACGGAATTCATCAATAAGCTGTCGCGACCGATGTACTGGTCAGTCGTACACGAATTGATGTCGTTCGTGATGCCGAACATGGAGCAAGTCACAACGCCGACGCTGCTTGTTACGGGTGAGAAAGATATTGCGTTCAATGTGGACTCGGTGCGTAAGCTTGCGGCGATGCTGTCCAATAATGTCGCGGTATTAGCGCCGCAGGTGCATCATGGTTGGAATGGAGAAGCGCCGGAATTGTTTGACGCGATGACGCGCGCATGGATTGAGCAGAAACCCCTGCCGGAATCGCTGATCCCGATCCGTGCAGCAGAGCAGGGGAGTGGGGGCAAGCTCCAGCCCGCCCCCGTGAAGTAAGCGTTAACCCG
This sequence comes from Anaerolineae bacterium, assembly GCA_026645745.1. Taxonomy (GTDB): domain Bacteria; phylum Chloroflexota; class Anaerolineae; order Aggregatilineales; family Phototrophicaceae; genus Flexifilum. The sequence continues at coordinate 11,194 of JAPKMU010000021.1, forward strand.
CCCAAAAATCAAAAGCGAATAGGAAGGCGTTCATCGCCAGCAGCAGGATGCTGAACAGCGTCCATGCGCGGTCGAATGCTGCGTGTTTTCCCCATCGTGCCAGCATGATCGGTAGGGTGGGGACAACCAGCGCATAACGGAAAGCGCTGTTTGTCGCTGTCCACCCGCTGGTGAGCGGAATCAGAATGGCAATCAAACCGAAGATCGCCGCCGCCGGATAGCGCCGGATCGTGAACAGGCAGCTTATCGCAGCCAGCGCCATCGCGCCGATGCTCATGGCGGCATATGCCGATGCTTCGGGCGTTTCGGCGGCACGTGCGAGGAACTGCTCCCACGCGAGGCGCGAGTTCTCAAAGTCAAACAGCGCATTACCGAACCAGTTCGCATTGACGAAATCGAATGGGATGCCGTAGGCGGCACGCCAGATAAAATATGCTGCAATGGGCAGAAATAACAGCGGTAGACGCAGCAGCAGACCACGCCGCGCATCAGGCTGTTTCCACATCTGATACGCCCATGTGATCAAGAGCGGAATGACGAGCGCTCCGCCTACTGACCGTGTCCAAACAGCGAGCATTGCCAAGATCGCGGCAGGGATAAGCCGTCCGCGATTCATCAACGCCAGACTGCTGAACGCCAGCGCGATGAATAAGCCTTCGGTATATACCACTGCAAGGAAAAATCCCGCCGGGAAAATCAGCAGATAGAAGCCGGTGCGGATTGCGCCATCGTCTCCGATTTCATCGCGCACAAGGTCATACAGCGCGATCATTGCGATTAAGGCACCGGCAACCGACACGATCACCCCCGCCAGCGCTGAAGCGGCAATATCGTTCAGCCCGAAAAGCGGGAACGGTGCGCGCACGATGCGCATGGTGAGCGGGTAAAGCGGGAAGAAGGCATAACTCATGCTGTAAGCAGGCGTGTCGCCGCCGCGTTGGGGCGTGACCAACCGGATTGCCGGGTCATCGTAGCCGCCAAACGTCGCAACGGACAAGTAAAACTCGCTGTCCCATGCGACTTGGGTATTCAGGAACGGCTCAAGCAGGTAAATCTTACCTTCATTGCTGTCGCGGCGTGTTTCGTTCGCTGTCCACACGAGCGCATCATCGGCGCGCGATGGTGCATACCGGATGGGAGCAAAGTGCATGTAGCCGATCAAAATGACGACCCACGCGATCCAAATCAGGGCGAGGGTGCGAAGCGTGCGAATGTTCATGATTGTGTTTAGGTGCTTCCGGTTTCGTACTGCGCGATATAAGCTTTGTAGAGGCGATCCGCCGTGATGCCGGGATTCTCGTAGTATTGTTCGGGCGTGATATTCAGTGTGATTGTGCGCACGGCAGGCTGAACGGTTGGGTTCGTGGCGGCGAATCTACGAATCACCTCGGCGTGCGGCTTTAGTGATCCATCGGGACGCACCAAACCGAAATGCCGTTCGTGCTTTGCGCCATGCTCATCACACGGCGGGCGATCCCACAAACTCTCGTGATAATCGGCATAACACCACAGAAGCGCCCCCGGCGATCCAACTTCGACCAATTTGGGCAGCACCGCGCCGACATACTCTGCTAAGGCGTCTTCACTTGCCATGAACTGCGCGCGCTGGATGCCTTGATAACTCGTCCATTCCCACATCTCGGAGTCATGTCCCGGCGGGGCAGTACAGCCGCCCCATTCTTCCGCGTAACACGGTTTCCCCGAAAGCGCGGACGTGAGCGCGCATAGGAACGGCATAAAATCGGTGTCTAGGTTGTGGCGTGAAATCGGGGAATACATCGGGTAGCCATGCATTACAGCAATATCAGCTTCCCCAAAGACATCGTTTAATCGCAGCCCATTATCGCTCATGATGCTGTCAACATGCAGCCCGCATGTGACGTTGTGCGCCGGATCAATCGAGCGGATCAGGTCACGCATCTCTTTGATCCACGCTTTGCCGTCGGCTGACGTGTGCGGATGTGCGAACAAATCCGGCTCATTGCCGAGATTCCAGACCCAGATCGCGGGATGATCTTTAAACTCACTGACGACCGTTTTCAGCAGCACTCGCTCGGCGCTGATCGCCTCCGCGTCGTGAAACATGTTGCGGTAGCCGCTGTTCGCGACGATTTCGCCGCCGCTGATCACCTGACGTGTATACCCGAAATAAGGTGAAACAGGCGGTGAATCGGCACTGAGCAGCCAACGCGGTGACCAGTTTGGTCCGCTCATGTGCCCGGTGAAGAATGTCGGTTCAAGCTGCAATCCGCGTTCGGCGGCGATATCGCAAACCGTTTTGAAATCGCGCATCCGCTGGGGATGAACTTGATCGGATGTGGGCATCCAGTCGTCCCATAAAAGGAACAACCGGACGACCTTCATCCCAATCGAGGCGATCACGTCGAACTCTTCGCGGACTTCATCCGCATCGAAGTTCGACCACCAGTACATAGCTTTGCGGCGGGGCCAATAATTGACCCCCAACAGAAATGGCTCTGCCACGAGATTAACCTCTAATTGGCGGCGGGAATGACGTAGACGGTCATCGAAAGCGGCGGAAGGGTGATCACCGCGCCATCGGTGATTGTCTGCGGCTCGACTTGCTCTGCTTTGGTTGCCTCATCAAAGCGCCAGACTTCCGCATCGCCGGCGGGCGTGAATCCGGCAATATCGAGCGTTCTTTCGATCTCTGTCTCGCCGAGGTTGATCACCATCAGCGTGAGCGCACCATCGGCACGGCGCGCGGCATAAATCGTCACGTTCGGATCAGGGGATGCAGCGCTGAGGAGTTCCTCGCCGAAGTGTGTGTACATCATGTAGGTATACGCGCTTGGGCGCACATCATATGAGCCGAGCAAGCCCCACCCGCGATTTGCGCCACCCTGAATATCCCATTGTGTGGCGATCACCACACCCCCATTGATCAGCCGCCCAATCACATCTCCGATCCACAGCGCGTTGAAGTGCGAATCGAGTGTTGCCTCGCCGCCGATGTTGTTGGTCGAATTCGAGTTGAATTCGGTCACAGCAATGGGAATCTCGCGCCCAGTTATGTTGACGATCAACTGGCGCAGATTAGCGATCATGATGTCCCATTCGGGCAAGTTAGCGCGCAGTTGATCGCGCGATGGATTGGCGCGGTTGTTACCGCCAAACGGGTAACGGTGCACCGCGACAATATCGACCAGATCGCCGTTGGCGCGCAGGAATTCGACCATCCAGTCGCGCCCTTCGGCATCAAGCGCATTACCACCATTCGACGGCTGAACATGCGTCGCGGTCTCACCTGCTACGGTGAGCGGGACGTAACCTGTGATATCCGGTCCAACGAGGATAATTTCGGGATCAACTTCGAGCATCGCCTCGGCAATCGCCCGCCACTGCACGACCAGTTCTTCAGTGGTGTACCGTTCCGCCCCAAGTAGGCTTTGAAACAGGTTGGGCTCGTTGCCGATGCTCCAATAGCGAATGTTGTAGCCTTTTTCGAGGTTCGCATAGCGAACGAGTTCCGCTGCCGCCTCCGGCGTGCCGTCGAGTAAGCGAACGCTCATCAGTGGCTCTGCGCCAATGGCACGCATTTGAAGGACGAACAAGTCAAGGATGTTCGTTCGCATATCCATCAAGTCGGTATCGCCGCCGCCAAAGCGAACAAACCCCAGTCCAAGCGCTTGCGCTTCTTCCATCAAGCTCATGGGGATGGTGGCGTACAGGTTCATGTTCGACCCGTACACATAGGGGCTGATCGCGCCCATTGATACCGATGCGTCTACCGAAAGCGTATCGGTATCATCCTGTGCGGCTGCCGTAAGCACGGCAGCCAGCACGAGCATGAACAGGAACAGGATTTTCTTCATCAGGCGAATGCCTATTTTTCTACACCGGTGATCACGACACCGCGCATGAAGATCTTTTGCGCGAGGAAGAAAATCAGGAGCGGCAGCACCATCGCCATGAGCGAGGTCGCCTGAATCAACTGCGGCTGAGGACCGTATTGGAAGTTAAACTGCTGCACCGCAATCGAGATGGGCCACTGCTGCTGATTACCGAGCAGGTACAGGAGCGGACCGAAAAAGTCGTTCCATGCAAAGATGAAGTGGAACAACCCTACGGAGATGATCGCCGCATACGACTGCGGAATGATCACGCTGATCAGCACGCGGAAGGGTCCCGCACCGTCGATCATCGCGGCTTCGTCCAGTTCGCGGGGCAGCGTCATGAAGAACTGCCGCAGCAGGAAGACGTTATACGCATTGGCGAAGAAGTGCGGCACGATCAGCGGCAGCATCGTATTCGTCCAGCCGATGCTTGAAAAGAAAGCATACGTTGGGATCAACGTGACTTGGCTCGGCAGGATGATCGTTCCGATGAGGACGATGAACAGAATGTTCTTGCCGGGGATCGGGAAGCGCGCGAACGCATATGCCACACAGATGCTCGACATGATCGTGCCGATCATACCGCCGATGGCAATCACGAGCGTATTGCCAAAAATGCGCGGGAAGTCGATCAAACGCCATGCTTCACCGAAGTTTTCGAAGTGGGGTTCAAAGAACATCACCGGGCTGAGCGTGCGCCAACTTCCTTCCCATGGGATCAAACCAGCATCCGGGTTTGCCGGGTCAACAAAATCGCTGGAACTGCGACCCGGATCGACCAGCGCAAGTTCGCGGATCGTTCCATCGGGCATCGGTACTTCATAGATTTCGTGCAGTTCGCCGTCGTATTCAAACGTTTCCGGCGACATGGGCAGGATCAGTCCTTCGGTCGAACCGGTGATCTGATCCTCGCTCTTGATCGCGATCATCGCCATGTTGCCGAAGGGGAGCAGATAAACCATTGCCACAATGAGCGTGAACATGGTGACCATCGCGGCAGCGGCGAACTTGCGCAGTTGTTTTGAATAGAACGGAGATGTATTAACCGCCTGATTTTGGCGTGTGATTGGTTGAGCTGCTGCTGCCATTATGAATCTCCGCTCGCGTAATAGACCCATCGCCGTGACGTACTGAACAGGATGATCGTCAATCCGAGCGCGATCAAGAACAAGAACCACGCAAGGGTCGAGCCGTATCCCATGTTGAAGTTGGTGAATGCGGTCTTATAAAGGAACATGTTGAAGAAGTACGCCGAGTTATTCGGGTTGCCCGTGCCGCGTGTAATCACGTATGGCACGACGAAGTACTGCATCAAACCGATCACACTCAATACGAGATTGTAGAAAATCACCGGGGAGATCATCGGTAAGGTGATGCTGCGGAACTTACGGGCGGGTCCCGCTCCGTCTACGTCAGCCGCTTCGTAAAGCTCGGTTGGGACGCCTTGCATCGTTGCCAGCATGGTGAGCATCGCATTACCGACACCCCACAAGCCCATCAGCATGAACGCGCCAAGGATAAAACCCTCGTCTTGCAGCCAGTTCGGCGGATCAACGATACCGATGCCGCGCAGCATGCGATTCAGCCAACCGGTATTGCCGTTCAAGAAGCTTTGCCAAATGAAGATGCCGGAGATCGCAGGCACCATGTACGGCAGGTAGAACAAGGGACGCCATATGCGTTTGCCCCACAGCGATTTGGCATTCAACATCGCCGCCAAACCGAGTGGAACGACGATACCGACGGGAACGGCGATCAGCGCGAACTTGATCGTCACGCCGAGCGTTTGATGGGCGATCGGGTCGCTCAACAGACGCAGCCAGTTATCCAACCCTGCAAACGTGATCGGTTCACCGGTATTCAAGGAGAAGTTGGTAAACGTGAAGATGAAAGAAGCAAGAATGGGGATCGCTGTAAACGCGGCAAAGCCGATAATCCAAGGGGAAAGGAAAATCCATCCCCACAGCCGCTGCTGCTTCGCTAAGTTGCTTCTTCCGGGTGCAGCCGCCCCTACATTGAGAGACGGTGCGGATAGTGGTTGATCGGTTGCTGCCATACTCGAAAACTCCCCGTCAAGCCTTTTTTCTAAGGAGATTGATTGAATGACAGGGGCAGCCGAAGCCGCCCCTGTGACGAACGAAATATCGAGGGTTTACTGACCCGAAATGATCGCGTTCATGTCGGATTCGAATGTCGCGATTTCTGCAGCAATGTCCATGTCTGCACCGCTGTCACCTTCGATGAGGGTGAGAAGCGCGAATTCACGGTCATAAGCCTGCGTGTAGTTCGGGACGTTCGATTCGTGGTGGACGGGACCGGGGTTGGAGTACGCCAGCGAGTCAGATGCCACGTTCCAAGCGATGTCCGGCGAATAACGCGCGCTGATGGTTTCAACCCACTGCGGCTGCGCTGCGGGGAGCGCCGGGTATGCACCGTACACGGAACCGAGCGCCGGGGCTGCTTCGGTCACGAGGTAGGTGAGAACGGTGAAGGCGGCTTCGGGGTTCGCGCTGGCGGCGACGATACGGAAGGTGTCCGCGTCCATCGCGACGTGCTGTTCGCCATCGAATGATGCCGGAACAGGGGCAATGTTCCAGTTGAAGTTACCAATGCTGTTATCGAGGCAGCAGGTGAACCACAGCGGGACAATCGACATACCGAGGTTGCCCGACGCGAAAGCGTTCGGCTGGAAGGTTTCGCTGGCACCGGCGGTCGTGTTCGGCGCGGTGTGATCAACCCACAGACGATCCCAGTACCACTGCGTTGCCTGCACCCATTCTTCCGGAACAGTGAGGGTGTCGCCTTCGGTGAAGTAGGTCGACGGCTGGAGGTTCGTCCAGATCAAGCGGAGACGCGCCCACTGGAAGTTGATACCGTACTGCTCAACGGCGGTCGGGTCAAAGTCAGGGCTGGTTGCGTCGTTGCCGTTGGCGTCAACGGTGAGAATCTTGGCGAGTTCGGCGACGGTGTCATAGTTCCAAGGAGCTTCCGTGCCATCTGCCCAAACATACGGCGCACCGAATTCGCTCGGCGGGTAAGCAAGTTCTGCTTCGTCGAACAGGTCGGTGTTGTAGTAGGTGATCGCGGGGTACACGGCGAACGGCAGACCACTCAAGCCGCCCGATTCGGTGCGATACAGGTCAACGAGCGCTTGGTCGAAAACGCTGGTGTCAAAGCCCGACGACTCGACGAGCGGGGCGATATCCATCCACTGATCGGCAAAGGCATTCGAACCGGCGACGCCGACGGGTCCAACGATGTCCGGCGGGGTACCGGCGGCGAGCAGGGTGCTCAGGGTGTCGCGCGCGGTTTCGTTGCTGGCGGCAATATTGATAACCAGTTCGATGTCGTCATGCGCCGCATTGAAATCAGCGACGACCTGATTCTGGACTTCGATCTGTTCGGAGTTCGAACCGGTGCCAAGACCGACGAACCACGTAATAGTAACAGGTGCCTGTGCGCTGACGGGCATGATGACCAGCGCCAAAAGGGCGACGATACTGAGCAGATAAACAGCTTTTCTGGACATGGCTCTCTTTCCTCGTACTATAGCTAAAAACTGCCAATGCGCGTGTTGATCGTAATGGTGGAATTCCTTCATCGGTTGCTGGCGACACCTCCTTGATTCTGCATCGGTTGTGAAAGATTCGCCCCGCACGATTGGCGGATGACGAGCTGGAGGGGAAGGATGACTTGATACGGGTTTTCAACTTTGCCGTCGATCAAGTCAAGCAGCAGCGTGAGCGCAGCCGCGCCCTTTTGCTGCACAGGTTGGCGGATTGTCGTTAAGGCTGGGTTTGTCCGAGCGGCATCTTCCAAGTCGTCAAACCCGACAATCGCAACATCATCAGGAATCCGCAGCTTTGCTTCTTCGAGTGCGCGTATTGCACCTCGCGCTGCGGTATCGCTGGGAATAAACACGGCATCAAAATTTTGAGCAAGCAGGTTTTTCATGGCGTAGTAGCCTGATTCGTAGCTGAACTGTCCTTCAACCACGAGGTCTGGGTCATATGCCATCCCGGCACGCTCAAGCGCTGTGCGATAACCAACGAGGCGGTCTTGCCCGTCTGCCAAGTCGAGCCGTCCGGTGATGTGCGCGATCCGTTTCCGCCCATTGCGGATGAGGTGCTCGGTCGCCATCTGCCCGCCTTTGACGTTGTCGCACGTCACATAACTGATCCGATCATGAAACTGCACCGGGCGTTCGACCATGACGAAATACGGTACATTGTCGACCAACCGAGGGATCAGGGGGTCATCGTAGCCAATTGAGGCGATGATCAAGCCATCGCACAAGCGGTTGCGGGTGATGCGCTGGCTGAAGTGTTCAGGGTCTTCGTTTGCCTGTCCTAACCAGAGGATCATGCTGATGTCACGCGGATTTGCTGCTTCAGCAATTCCTTGGAGCAGCATAGGGAAGTAGGAATTATCGCCAAAAAACACGTTTGCGCTGGGCATAACGACGCCGATTACATTAGAGCGCTGGGTCACGAGTGTGCGCGCCGCGTGATTTGGAATGTAATGGAGTTGTTCAACCGCTTCAAGAACACGGGCGCGGGTTGCCGCGCTGACATATCCTTCATTATTCATCACGCGCGAGACGGTCGAACGCGATACTCCTGCAGCTTTGGCGACATCCTCAAGGTTCGACATGAAACCCTTTTTTCGCGTAAACAAGTTCAATTTGTTCAATTTCTGACAGTGTACTGTGAGAACGCTCCCATGTCAAATATCTGTCTGTTGATCTTGCACAAACTCCTGAAATTTCATGATATTCTTCATGAGCACCGGTAGTTGTTCATTGAACAACTAAAAACTTGTTCATTTCTGTTCAATTGGGCTATACTTAAGCCAAAATGTGGGAGCGTATCTCATACCGTTGCCCCTACGCGACGGGGAAGGATCAGAGAAGCTGTGCATAGTGAAAAACCAACCCTGAGAGATGTTGCGGCGCGTGCGGGGGTTTCCCTTGGAACGGCATCCAACGTATTGAACAATCGCGGAAATGTTTCAGACGACACACGTCAGCGTGTGATCAGGGCTGCCGCTTCTTTGGGCTACTTGCTTCAGCCGCGCTCGTCCTCAAAGGGCGGGCTGACGGTGATCGGCGTCATTGGTAAGTTGACCGATGGTGAACCGATGAATCTCAACGTGTTCTATTCCTACGTCCTCGCCGGAATTGAACGCGAATGCCAGCAGCATCAATTGAGTGTCATGTTTGCGAATATCGAAGTGGATCACATCAACCGTCCCATGCGGCTGCCGCCGATGCTGCTAGATCGGCAGGTTGATGGGGTGTTGATCGTGGGCGCATTTCTCGAAAGCACAATTCATTTGATCGGCAGTCGTGTTGATTTTCCTGTGGCACTCGTTGATGGATATGCGCCGGGGAGTGGATTCGACAGTGTGGTGACGGATAATCTGAACGGTGCTTTTGCGGCAGTCGAATACTTGATCAGAGCCGGGCATACTCGGATCGGGTTGGTGGGGTGCGAGATGGACGGCTATCCTAGTGTGCGTGAACGGCGCAAAGGTTATCTCCGTGCGCTCAAGCATCATAAAATAGATCAGGACTATATAGAGGAAAGCCCTTTGACACGTCAAGGTGGGTGTGAAGGCACATTGGCGCTCTTGAAGCGTTCGCCGGAAATCACGGCGATCTTTGCGTGCAATGATGAGGTCGCACAAGGCGTGTATGATGCGGCAGAACAGTTGGGGCGGACGATTCCTCAAGAACTCTCGGTGATTGGCTTTGACGATATTGATCATTCGCGCGCATTAGCGCCTGCCTTGACGACTATGCGAGTGGATAAAATGCTGTTAGGAATGTTGGCGGTGCGCCATCTGAAGGATCGTGCCGAGAATCCAGCGCGTCCGGCGTTGTCAACTTCTGTCAGCACCGTTTTGATTCCGCGCGACTCAGTTTTTCGTTTACCGCGCTGATGCTGTTTAGTACGCGAATCGGCATTACTGCGTATTCTTCACATTATACGCACTAACCAAAATGGGTGTTTGCCATGCCGCTGATCTTGATCGCACTCGGTTGGTGTGTCGGAATCGCATACGCAGCAGGTGAGCGCAGCGACAGCTTGCTTGTGTGGGTGGCTGCCCCGCTTCCTTTATATACGGCGTACTGGCTGATTCGTCAGCGGCATGCACGAATGTTCCTCATGATCGCGCTCGCGTTTGCACTTGGCGGGCTGCGATTTGCGCTTGCTCCCGCGACCAGCGCGATTGCCGCATTCAACAATTACGGCGGTGCTACTGTTGAAGGCATTGTGATCGCGCCGCCTGATGCCCGTGAGGATCGGCAGCAGATTCGAATCAGTGCGGATTCGATCACCCAAAACTCACGCACCTATGCGACCAACGGCATCGTCATGATCGACGCGCCTCGTTGGATCGATGTCCGCTACGGGGATCATGTGCGTGCCACTGGAACACTGACTACACCGTCGCGTTATGGCAATTTCTCCTATGCGGATTATTTGGCGCGGGCTGGCATTTACAGCCAACTTCGTGACGCTTCGGTTGAGATTCTTGCTGCTGATTCTGCTGCAAACCCGTTTACGATCTTGCTCGACTTGCGCCGCCGCGCCGCCGATCAATTTGCTCGTTCACTTCCCGAACCTGAATCAGGACTGCTTACTGGAATCCTGCTCGGTGATGAAAGTAGTATCGCAGACTCAACCGAAGATGCGTTCGCGCTGACTGGGGCGGCGCACATTGTAGCGATCAGCGGTTTCAATATGGTGGTGGTCAGCGGTATCGTCACTGGCTTGTTAAAACGCTTGCGTGCACCGCGCCGCCTTTCAACGCTCCTCGCGCTTGCGGCGATTGCCGTCTATACGCTGTTTGTTGGCGCGAGCGCCGCTGTTCTTCGTGCTGCACTGATGAGTGGGCTTCTTATCGTCGGAAAAAATCTGCGTCGCAAAACTTTTGTGCCAACCTCACTGGCATTTGCCGCGCTGATTCTATCAGCGGTGAATCCGCTTACGTTATGGGACGTCGGCTTTCAATTGAGTTTTGCGGCGGTATTGGGGATCGCCCTGTTCACCGACCCTCTCCAAAATCGATTTTCAGCGCTGTTGAGTCGCCTTTTTCCAAAAAGCGCTGCCGCACGTTTGTCAGAATGGCTTGCAGAACCCTTGATCGTCAGCCTATCTGCAACGGTCGCCGTACTGCCGCTGATCATCCTCTTGTTTGGGCGCGTTTCGTGGGTGACACTTTTCGTCAATGTGTTGATCGTTCCTGTTCAACCGTTGATCCTGATACTTGGCGGCGCAGCGGCGATCAGCGGGTGGGTGTTTCCGCCGCTTGCCGCGATCTTTCATGCAGGAGTGTTCATCTTGCTGGCATATACGATCGATGTGGTGAGATTTTTCGCCGCACTGCCATTTGCGTCGACTGAAATCGCCATTCATAAGAACTCGGTAGCGCTGCTGTTTGGCGCAGTGGTCGTCGTCACGATGATTCGTGCTGTGCGTCCTTCATGGGCGAGTCGTGTGTGGCAGTGGATCAAACAGCGGCGCATTCTATCATTGATCGGCGCTGCACTTGCCGCGTTGGTGATTCTGGGAATTGCTTATGTGCGCGCACAACCGGATGGTCGGCTTCATGTTTGGCTGCTTGACATGGGGCACGCACACGCCGCGTTGATCCGCACCCCCGGCGGTGCGACGATTCTCTTAGATGGTGGACGTTACCCCACACGCCTTTTGACCTTGTTGGGGGATCGACTGCCTTTTTATTCGCACACAATCGATTTGTTGATGATCACCCATCCTGATCCGAATGATTACACCGCATTGCTCGAAGTCGCGGAGCGCTACACCATCGGTGCGGCGATCACGAACGGGCAGCCAAACGGAAACCCCGCCTATGCTGCGCTTCTGGATTCCATTGGGCTTGAACGGGTGACGCCTGCACCTGAGTTCAGCGGCGACCGGATTACGCTGCCCGATGGCACGCGGATCGAAATTCTAAATCCAATCACATCACCTTCGCTCAGTGATTCCTTTGGCGAATCAGCGCTGGTGCTGCGCGTCACATTGGGTGACACTACTTTTCTATTCCCATCTGATCTGGATGCAGATGGACAAGCCGTACTTCTTGAGCAGGGCATTGATCCTGAAGCGCAGGTATTGATCGTTCCCCGACGCGGTGGAGAAGATGCACTGTCAGCGGAGTTTCTCCGCGCGGTCAACCCATCGTTGGCGCTGATTCAGCTTGATCCGGCGAACTATGCCCGCGATCCCGCTCCAGAGACGCTGGAGATGCTCACGGGTATTCCGGTGTATCGCACCGATCAAGTGGGTACAATTCATATCGTGACCGACGGATCAAGCTTGTGGGAGTGGGCGGAGGGAGACTGATGCAGTTTTTTGTGGTGATACTGCTTTTACTGCGTTTTCAGGCTGCGCCAACGCCGATTCATCCCGGCGAAAACCTGACGGGCGAAATCACCAGCACCAATCCACAGCCAGAATATTCACTTACCGTAAATGCGCCGGAGTCAATCGTCGTTCAGCTTCTTCCTTTGAGCGACTCTGCGCCTCGTTTTCGCATCATCGACTTATCCGGTTTTGTGCTTGGAGAAGGTGCTCCCCGCGAGGGCGAAACGATTATCACCGCCGCCGCTGTGCTTCCGTCTGCCGGGACGTATCGCATCCTTGTCGAAGGAGTGATCGGTACACAGTATGTGATCAGCGCGGGTGTAGGCGAAATCATCCCGCCGCCGACTCCACTTGTGATAGCCGACCGTGTTTCCGCTTCGGTTGAAACTGCCGCTCCCGTCAAACGGTATATCCTACATGGCGATGGTGTGCTCTTCTTCTCAGTCACCGCCGAATCTGCTGCCGCTGCTCCGGTGATCACGATATATAACAGCGAAGGTGATGTGATCGCGCTTGTTGGCTCGGCGGTTCAGGGGATAACCCTAAGATTGCCCTTTAGTTCGGCGGGCTATGTCATCATGATTGCGCACGGCGGATCAAGCGGAATCGAACGGTACAGCTTATGTGCTGAACTCGCTAATTCAACGCCTTGCCCTGCTTACGAGCCGCCGCCTGAAGCCACAGCCGAGCCTGCCGGCACGCCCGCACCAACGCTGATCCCCGCGGATGCGTGCGTAATTCAACCATCCGGCGTAGTCGTCAACATGCGCCGACAACCCACGCTTACCGCCGAAGTCATGATTCAGCTTCCGGTTGAGGTGACCGCTCCAGTATTGGGTGTTTCCCCTGATGGCATCTGGTGGTTGATTGATTATCAAGACTTCACTGGATGGGTATCAAGCACGGTCACGACGACGATAGGAAACTGCCAAAGCGTCCAAACAGTTTTTCCTAACTAACGCAAAGACGCTCAAGAAAGGTGAGTTTCCTGGCGTCTTTGCGCTTGTTCATGCCCGGAACAACCCAACCGGGCTTGCCGTGTAATTGGGGAAAATGGTGCTGCTTGCCGTATTGCCGAGCCGCGTCGAGATGATCTCGCTCAGCACATCCCGGTAATCAATCGTGATTGGTAGGTCTTCGCCGCGATCCAATACTTCCGGCGCAAGCCCAACCCATCGCGCTGTGACAGGGGTTCCGTTCAGTGCACCGTTCATGAGCAGCATCGCACCGCCGTGTCCGTGATCTGTACCGCGTCCGCCGTTCTCTTGCACACGTCTCCCGAACTCGCTCATCACCACCACAGTGACACGGCTCATATCCGCACCCATGTCGGCATGAAACGCCGCCAGACCCTCCGCGAGTTGGGTAAGCAGACGTGCCTGCTGACCTTCTGCGCCGCCTTGATTCACATGGGTATCCCATCCGCCCAAGTCAATGCACGATGCTTCCAGCCCGACTTCTGCGCGGATCAGCGCGGCTGTTTGACGAAGCGCCGCTCCGAATTCACCTTCGGGGTATTCCGTGCCGTTTTGCGGACGGTACGTTTGATAGTTGACCTGACTGAGCATCTCAATCGCGGATTCGGTCGCCAATGCTGAATCGTTGAGCGATTCGCCCGGCAGCGTATATAAGGAAGTGAGTGATTCCAACATACGCGCCGCAAACGCTGCATCCCCGGCAAGGTGATAATCAATGATCGATTGAAGCGCGACGGGCGACGGGCTGCCTCGCAGCGCTTGCTGAAGGCTTGATCCCCAGCCAATTGCACGCAGCGGTGAGGTATTCCCGTTGTTCAACGCTGCTAGGTGTCGCCCGATCCATCCATCCGGTTGATCGTAACTCCCCGGCGTACCGCGTTCCATGTAATCCATCGCCTCAAAGTGCGAGCGTGTTTCGTGCGGTGAACCTGTGTTGTGTATCGCCATCATCTCGCCGCCCTGAAAAATTGGCAGCAGTGGACTAAGCGCCGGATGCAGCCCGAAAAAACCGTCAAGGTCGATTACACGCAGTTCCGCCGAAGAATCATCCGGTCGTGGGATCGCCAACTGCGGGCGTGCTTGATAGTATGCGTCTTCCCCGTGCGGCACGATCACGTTGAGCGTATCCGCGCCTCCGCGCAGAAAAATCGAAACCAGTACATCACCGCGCGGCGCTTGCTGGGGTGGCGCGAAGGCAAAACGAGGCATCCACGCTGGGAGCGCGGCTTGCGCTGCCAATGCGCCGCTCATCGCTGCGCCGCGCTTAATAAACTGTCGGCGGCTGATCGTCTTTTTCGTGGCAATCATGATCCTCTCCCTGACGCTATTTGTACTGGAAGGCTGGCGACGCCAGCAGCAGCGCGAGTCCGGCGATGATCTGTTGGGTGGGATCAGCACTGTTTCCGTTGGCAAACGCGATCACGACCGAGCGTTCGTCAGCAGAAAGCGGACGACCGAGCATGTATCCCGCCATAAAATCAAGCACTGGCTCGGTCTCAAATGGGATACCGTTCTCCGCCAACATGCCCATCAGTGCATCTGTATTCGATTCCGCCCCTGCGACTTCACCATACATCGCTGCAAGCGCGAGATTCCAACGCATGAGCAGACTGTCCTGCCATGCTTCCATCACATCAGGGAAGCCATCTGGTGTAGCCCATGTGAACGGGATTTGCCCCATCACGTCGAGGGGTCCGCGAAGCGTTCTTACCAGTTGCTCCAAATCAATCACGCGATAAGCCAGCGCGCGCATCAAGCTGATCGTATGCTCAAACGGCTGTTTGAACTTGGGCGGCGCTTGCCAGAACTCATCCGAGTGGAGAATCACACGCACCACGGTGCGAATATCCCCGCCCGAAGCCGTGAATGCTGCCGCCGCCGTATCAATAATCGAGGCAGGTGGGTTATCCGATATAAACCGCCGTGCCAATTTGGTCGCAATCATGCGCGCTGTTGAGGGGTGGCGGGCGAGTAAATCCAACACGGTTTCGCCATCTTGTTCACCGCCGCCCGCTGCGATTTCCGTTCCGAGTACTGTTTTAGCATCGTCGTCATGGAAAAGCCGCCGGAACTGGAAGTTAATCCTTCCGTCGCCGTCCTCACGTCGTCCGCTGATCGACCAACCCGTAAATGCACGCGCGACTTCTTTCACATCGTCTTCCGTATAGCCGCCGTTCACGCCGAGCGTATGGAGTTCCATCAATTCGCGGGCGTAATTTTCGTTCGGGGCGCTGGCTTCGTTTTGTACATTATCGAGATAAAACAGCATCGCGGGGCTGTGTGCTGATGCGCCGAGCATCTCACGGAATACGCCGAGCGCCTTTGTTCGGATGACATCCCGATCATCATCAACTTTCAGGAAAAGCACGATCCCTTTCCCGACGAACACACTGAAATGATCGCTCCAGAAAGCAACCATGCGCTCGTAAAGCTGCCGGCGCGACATGATCGCACGGGCGGCTGTTGCTCCGATCAACGGTTGAGCGACCTGCTCACGGCGGGCTTCGAGCTGGCGCAGCAGCACCCCGCCGTTTTCACTGAGGATGTCGCGCGTATCCTGAAGCACTGGATCGAGAATCGAGTCATCGATTGTGTCAGGATTTAACTGTTCCTCGATAAACGCTTCGATACCGATCTGGCGCACATGGGTAACGAGTTCAGGGGTTACGCCGTAGGTCAAGCGGCGGATTAAATGGATGACCGGATCACGCGCATCAATCCCGCTTTGACCTAGCGGGCTGAACGCACCGCGCGGCGCACTAGCCAGCGCTTGCCCAAGCGACGCGGTATTGAGTGCGGCTGCCCCGGCAAATAAACTGCCTAAGAACTGGCGACGGTTCATGGTTATCCTCTCTCCAGTGAGTTCTGGCGATCCGTCGTTTTTGTCTGTCTACAGACATGCTCAGGCAGATATGTTGTGGAAGTGTGACCTTGCTGTAAGATTTTGTCGGCGGTGCTTAGGCTGGCGTTGATCGTCCCCGGTTTGCCAAAGCAATAAAGATCAACGATCCGGCGATCATCGTGCCAGTAACCGCAAAAGCATTGAGTATCCCCACCTGATCTGCGAATGCGCCCATGATCTGCGGCGCGAGCAGCATTGCCGCTCCCGCTCCCAACGCGACGCGTGCGCTGGCTTTGTTCGCCTGTTCTGGATCAACGCCTGTTGCCAGCGAAATACTCAGAGGGAACAAGTTCGCCACACCTAACCCGGTGACAAACAAGCCGAGTATATTGATGATCGGCGTTTGACCCAACCAGAAGAACGGAAAGCCGATCACGACCAGCGCCGCCGCCAAAATGAGCAGCCGTGCCGGATTCATCGTTCGCGTAAAGCGACTTCCGACGAATCGCCCGATCACCATGCCAAAGAAGTACGCGGTCATCAAGCCGGATGCCAGCGCTCGTTCAAGCCCGACAATCGTATTCAGAAAATCCGCGCCCCAAAAGCCCATCGACCATTCAACCGAGACGACGAAGATGATC